>ONTJ01000020.1 GCA_900320735.1 uncultured Eubacteriales bacterium | reverse complement strand
GTAAAGGTATTCGTTATAAAGGTGAATATATCCGTCGTAAAGAAGGAAAGAAAGCATCTAAATAGTAGGAGGATAGTTTTATATGATAAAAAAAGTATCTCGTAATGAGGCGCGTCTTGCTAGACATGCTCGTATTAGAACAAAATTAAGTGGTACAAGTCAAATCCCAAGATTAAACGTATTTAGATCTGCTAAACATATTAGTGTACAAATCATTGATGATGAAAAAGGTGTAACATTAGTTAGCGCATCATCTATGGATAAGGATTTAAAATTATCTAATGGTGGAAACATTGAAGCAGCTAAAAAAGTTGGTGAAGCAATTGCAAAAAAAGCTAAAGCAGCTAAAATAACTAAAGTAGTTTTTGATAGAGGTGGATACCAATATCATGGAAGAGTACAAGCACTTGCAGAAGCCGCACGTGAAAATGGATTAGAATTCTAAGGAGGGTAACAATGGAAAAAAAGTTTAACAACCCACGTAAACAAGATGATTATAGAGATGAAGTAATAGATATTCGTCGTGTTACAAAAGTAACAAAAGGTGGACGTACTTTACATTTTTCTGCAACAGTTGCTGTAGGTAATGAAAGAGGACTTATAGGAATTGGTTCAGGAAAATCAAATGAAGTAGTAGAAGCTATTAAAAAAGCTAGAATGCAAGCTGTTAAAAATATTCATAAAATTACAATCGTTGATGAAAGAACTATATCTCATGAAATGATAGGTACAAATGGTGCAGCAAAGGTTATGATTAAACCTGCTAAAGCTGGTACAGGTGTTATCGCTGGTGGTCCAGTTAGAACAGTACTTGAACTTGCTGGTGTAAAAGATGTTGTATCAAAATCACTTGGATCAAACACTAAAATTAATACTGCTAGAGCTACATTAAATGCATTACTTGCTCAAAAGAGTGCGTCACATGTTGCTAAATTAAGAGGAAAAACTGTAGAGGAGATTTTAGGATAATGAAATTAAATGAATTAAAATATGTAAAAGGTTCTAAGGCTGATTCAAAAAGAGTTGGTAGAGGAACTTCATCTGGAAATGGTAAAACTTCAGGAAGAGGTCAAAAAGGACAAAATGCACGTAGTGGTGGTGGAGTAAGACCTGGATTTGAAGGAGGACAAAATCCATTATTCAGAAGAGTGCCTAAAAGAGGTTTCAATAATAAGAGATTTGCAGTTAGATATGCAGTAATTAATGTAAGTGATTTAGATAGATTTGAAAATGGAGCAGAAATAACTCCAGAACTTTTAAAAGAAATGGGATTAGTTAAAAATCAATTAGATGGTATTAAAGTTTTAGGAAATGGTAATTTAACTAAAAAATTAACAGTTAAGGCATCAGTATTCTCAAAATCAGCTAAAGAGAAAATTGAAAAGAATGGTGGAAAAGCAGAGGTGATCTAAGATGTTTAAAATTTTTAAACAAATCTTTGCACCAAGAAATAAAGACTTAAGAAAAAGAATAATGTTTACATTAGGTGCACTTGCAATATTTATTGCTGGTACATCAATAAGAGTTCCAAATACAAATGGAATCAACAAAGATTTAGGTTTTCTAGAATTACTTAACTCTATGGGTGGTGGGGCACTTAAAAACGGATCAATATTTGGTCTTGGCGTAATGCCATATATTAGTGCATCTATCATAATTCAGTTATTTTCAATGAATATAATTCCTTATTTTACTGATTTAGCAAAAGAGGGATATTCTGGAAGAAGAAAACTTAATACAATAACTAGATATGCAGGAATTGTACTTGCATTTGGTCAAGGGTTAATACTTGCAGCTGGTATAGTAAAATCAGGTGCTGATGCATTTGAATATGTAAGAGTATCTATTATACTAACAGCAGGTACAGCATTCTTACTATGGATAGGAGATCAAATTACACAAAAAGGTGTAGGTAATGGGTTATCACTTATTATTATGGCAGGTATTGTTGCAAGGCTTCCATTCATGTTTACGGAAGCATTTAAGACATTTGTTTTAGATAATAACAATTTATTTATAGGTATAGTTTCATTTATTGTTTATATACTTATATATGTAGCAATTGTAGTAGGTGTCGTATTCATAAATGAATCAGAAAGAAGAATACCAATTCAGTATTCAAATAAGACAGCATCAGCTTATGGTGCTAAACAAACATATATTCCTTTTAGAGTGAATGCAGCAAGTGTTATGCCAGTAATATTTGCATCAACAATAATTGCAATTCCACAAACTCTTGCAAGATTTATAACTTCAAATGGTTATCAAAAATTTGTAAGTAATTATCTTAGTTATAATACAATTATAGGATTGATAATATATCTATTATTAATAGTATTATTCTCATATATATATACATTATTACAATTTAAACCAGATGATATTGCTGAAAATTTACAAAAGAATGGTGGTTATATACCTGGAATAAGACCTGGTAGTGAAACTAAAAAGTATGTAAAAACTATACTTATTAGAATAACAACTTATGGTGCTTTATTCTTAGTAGTAATAGCAGCAATGCCAATATTATTTTCAAATTATTCAAAAATTAGTAATGCGAATATAACACTTGGTGGTACTGGTATATTAATTGTAGTAGGTGTTGCACTTGAAACATATAAACAAATTGAAAGTGTTCTTTCACAAAAAGAGTATAAAAGGAGATTTTAATGAGTAATATAGTCTTAATCGCCGCACCTGGTGCTGGTAAAGGTGTTATATCAAACTATTTAATAGATAAATATAATTATATTCATATGTCAGCGGGAGATTTGATTAGAGAAGAAATAAAGAATAATGAAGATTTATCAAATATGGTAAAAGAGGGTAAATTAATTGATGATAATATTGTTAATGGATTAATTAGAAAATATGTAGAAAATAATAAAGATAAGAATATTATTTTTGATGGATATCCAAGAACAATGTCACAAATACCAGCTTTTGAAGAAATATTGAGTAACAATGATTTAAGTATAGATAAAGTAATACATATAAATATAGATAAAGAAATTGCTATTAAAAGAATAACTGGAAGAGTTATGTGTGAAAAATGTAATCATATTTTTAATAAATATATTGATGATTTAGCAGATGTATGTCCAGTTTGTGGTGGAAAATTATATTCTAGAAGTGATGATAATTTAGACACTTATTTAAATAGATATGATTTATATATAAATGAGACTTACCCAGTATTTGAATATTTTAACAAAAATAATAATTCATATGAGATAACAAATAACAAATCTATAGATGAGGTATACGAACAAGTAGATGATATAATGAAAGAAGATATATTATGATAACAATTAAATCAGATAGAGAAATAGAGCTTATGAAAGAGGCTAGTCATATTGTTTATGAAACACATAAATATATAAAACCTTATATAAAACCAGGTATAACAACTAAAGAATTAAATGATATGGCTGAAAATTTCATAATAAGCAAAGGTGCTAGTGCATCTTGCAAAGGATATGAGGGTTTTCCATATGCAATATGTATATCAGTAAATGATGAAGTTGTGCATGGATTTCCAAGTGATTACAAATTAAAAGATGGTGATATAGTCACACTAGATATATGTGCTTGTTATAAAGGTTATCATGGTGATTCAGGATGGACTTATGCAGTTGGAAAAATTTCTGACGATGATGAGTATTTAATGGAACATACTGAAGTAGCTTTATATGAGGGCATAAAAGAAGCTAAGGCTGGAAACAGAGTAGGAGATATATCTTATGCTGTTGAAAAGTATGCTAAGGCTCATAACTTAGGTATAGTTAGAGAACTTTGTGGACATGGTATAGGAAGTAACTTACACGAGGATCCTGATGTTCCTAATTATGGTACAAAAGGGACAGGACCTTTATTAAAAAAAGGTATGGTAATAGCAATAGAACCAATGCTTACTTTTGGAGAAGAAGAAATATATCTAGATGATAATGATTGGACTATAATAACTTTAGATGGTTCACATGCAGCACATTTTGAACATACTGTACTTATTACAGATGATGAACCAATAATACTTACAGGAGATGGTAAAAATGGCAAAGAATGATGTAATAGAAGTTGAAGGTAAAGTAATAGATGTATTACCTGGAGGAAAGTTTAAAGTAGAACTTGAAAATGGTCACTTAGTAGAAGCTCATGTTTCTGGTAAAATCCGAATGAACAACATTCGCATCTTACCAGGTGATAAAGTGGTCATGGAATTATCCCCAGCAGATATAACACATGGGCGTATAACATGGAATAAAAGATAAATGGAGGTATATTATGAAAGTTAGAGCTTCAGTAAAACCAATTTGCGATAAATGCAAAGTTATTAAAAGAAATGGTGTTGTTAGAGTTATTTGTAGTAACCCTAAACATAAACAAAAACAAGGTTAATAAGGAGGTTTATTATGGCACGTTTTAAAGGTATAGATATTCCAAGTAATAAAAGAGTTGAAATTGGTTTAACTTATATTTATGGAATAGGTAGAAGTTTATCAGGTACAATATTAGCAGATGCTGGTGTTGATAAAGATAAAAAAGTAAAAGATTTAACACCTGAAGATGAAACAAAAATTCGTGAACAATTAGATAAATACTTACTTGAAGGTGATTTAAGAAGAGAAGTAGGTATGAATATTAAGACTAAAATGGAAATAGGTTCTTACCAAGGAATTCGTCATAAAAAAGGTTTACCTGTTAGAGGACAAAGTACTAGAAGTAATGCTAGAACTCGTAAAGGTAGAGGTAAGACAGTAGCTAATAAAAAGAAATAATATAAATAAAGGAGGTTAGCGAATATGGCTTATAAAGCAAGAAAACGTAAAGTTAAGAAGAATATTCCAACTGGATGTGTGCATATTCAAGCAACATTCAATAATACAATAATTACAATTTCTGATGAAAATGGTAATGCAGTAAGCTGGGCATCAGCAGGTACAATAGGTTATAAAGGTAGTAAAAAATCTACACCATATGCAGCACAAATGGCATCTGAGTCAGCTGCTAAAAAAGCATATGATGCTGGTATGAGAAAAGTAGATATATTAGTTAAAGGGTTAGGTCCTGGTAGAGAAACTGCAATAAGAGCAATTGCTGCAGAAGGACTTGAAGTACAATCAATTACTGATGTAACACCAGTACCACATAATGGATGTCGTCCACCAAAAAGACCACGTGGATAATATAAAAAAGGAGTGTGTTTATGATAAAATTTGAGAAACCACAATATAAGGTAACAGAATATGTTGAGAGTAATAATTATGGTAAATTTGAACTTGAACCTTTGGAAAGAGGTTTTGGTACAACTTTAGGTAATGCACTAAGAAGAGTAATGCTTTCTAGTTTACCAGGAAGTGCAATTACATCTGTAAAAATTGATGGAGTAATGCATGAATTCCAAACAATTGATGGAATAATGGAAGATGTAACATCAATAATATTAAATCTAAAAAATGTTGTAGTAAAGAATCATACAGAAGAAGATCAAGTTATAACACTTATAACAGATAAAGAAGGTGTTGTAACTGCAGGTGATATTTCATGTCCTTCAGATGTTGAGATTATAAACAAAGATCAAGAAATTGCTACAATAGTAAAAGGTGGTAAGCTTAACATGGAAATGACTGTATCAAATGGTCGTGGATTTGTAAGAGCTGAAGCTAATAAAAAAATACTTGGAGATAATATAAAAATTGGAACTATTGCTATTGATTCATCTTATTCTCCAATTGAAAGAGTAAACATCGAAGTAGAAGATGCACGTGTAGGACAAGAAACAAATTATGATAAATTAACTTTAGAAGTTTGGACAAATGGTTCTATGAAACCAGAAGAATCAATTGCTTTAGCTGCTAGAATTATTACAGAACATTTTGAATTATTAACAGAACTTAACAGTATAGCTGATATTAAAGGGCTAATGGCAGAAGCTGATGAAGATCCAAAAGTAAAGGCACTTGAAACATCAATAGATGATATGGAATTCTCAGTTCGTGCATATAATTGCTTAAAAAGATCAGGCATTAATACTATGCAAGATCTTGTTAATAGAAAAGAAAGCGATATGATGAAAATAAGAAATTTAGGAAAGAAATCTTTAAAAGAAGTACTTGATAAAGTAAGAGAAATGGGATTATCTTTCAGAGAAGACGATTAATAGGAGGTTATCATGGCTTACAGAAAATTAGGTAGAGATAATAAACATAGACGTGCTATGCTTGCTAATTTAACTAAAGCTGTTATCATGAATGAATCTATTGAAACTACAGAAACAAGAGCTAAAGAAGTTAGAAAATTTGTAGATAAAATGATTACATATGGTAAAAAAGGTGATTTAGTTTCTAGAAGAAAAGCATATGCATTCTTCCATAATAATCAAGAAGTTGTTGAAAAAGTTTTTAATGACCTTGCTAAGAGATATGAAGGAAGAAATGGTGGATATACTAGAATAGTAAAATTCCAAGAAAGAAAAGGAGACGATGCTTTAATTGTTGTACTAGAATTAGTATAACAAAAGGGCATCCTTTTTTTTTGTATTGACATATTATATAAAATGTATAAAATATAGATAATGTTTGAGGAGTCAATTATGGAAAAAAATCAATTATTTTCAAATATTATAGAATATTTAAATAATATAAATCTTGATATAGATATTAAGTTTAAATCAAAAAAAGAAAACTATATAAAAAATATGACTAATAAATTTTTAAATAATTTAGGCATAAAATTGAATTATATAATGAATGATGAAGATAGTAAAAATAGATCTTGGTATGGTAATGGCTATGATTTAGGGTTATTTGAAATAGAATCTCAAGTAAAAAAATTAATATTAAAATAAAAAAATAATTTTTATATTTTTGATTAATATTATAAGGAGAAAATCTTATGAATGATATGATATATAGCTTTAAATATTATTTTACTGATGGTACTAGCAAATTGAGTGGATGTAAAAGTAAAAATCCACTTGAATTATATAATGATTTTGATGGCTTAATTGATTGGGAAGAATTTGATTCTTTACACGAAAGACAACTAACATTACATGAAATATTAGAGTTAGCTTGTAAAGCATATAATGGTTTTTTAAAAGACTTTTACAGAATAGAAATTGTAAATATATCTACAAACGAAGTGCTAGATTATATAGATAATAGTTAAATTTCAAGAAAGAAAAGTAGACGATGCTTTAATTGTTGTACTAGAATTAGTATAACAAAAGGGCATCCTTTTTTTTACGTTTAATTTACGAACATCAAAATACAAATATTGAATAATTATTTTTGAAGTTTTATAATTTATATATAAGACTAGGAGGTATATTGTGGATAACAAAGATATATTTGTTGATGATGAATTAAATAATGAATATGTAA
This sequence comes from uncultured Eubacteriales bacterium, assembly GCA_900320735.1. Lineage (GTDB taxonomy): Bacteria > Bacillota_I > Bacilli_A > RF39 > UBA660 > CAG-433. The sequence goes on along the minus strand of ONTJ01000020.1, from coordinate 13,161 downwards.
ATAATCAATCTGATAGTGAGAAGATTAATACAATATTTGATAGTACAACACAAATAGATAATGTGGATTTATCTAGTAATAACGAAGTTGAAACTACTGTTAGTTCATCACAAGATGCAGTGGAAGATAATGCAAAACAACCAAAAAAAAGATGGCCTGTAATATTAATAATAATCTTAGTATTAATAATGCTTGGATTAATAGGTTATATTTACTATGACAAATCAAATAAAAATGATACAAGTAAAGAAGCTTCAAAAGAAGAAAAGAAAGTAACAAAAAGTACAGATATTGAATATGCAACATTAGATTTTGAAACATTCAAGGGATATTTAAAATTAGGAACAGATGGAATTTATGAACTAAGATTAGGCGAAGTAAATACTATGGGTAAATATATTAAGAGAGAAAATGTATATTTATTAGAAGATGATGTACAAGCGAAAGTAAATGGTAACTATGTTGAGGTAACAGGTGTAAAGAAAGAAGGTTTTGTATTTTATAATTATATTTTATATAAGAAAAATAAGATTGATAATATAAAAGCAAAAATAAAAAATAGTATTATGACATACATCGATGAAATTTCAAAAAAACAAACTTCTGCTTCTGAAATAGAAAATGTTAAAATTAATTTTGGTGAATGCTTCAAGTATGCACTAAATGATGAAGATATCAATAAAAATGTTTCAAAAAATATTAGCTGTAATGTAGGATATAAAATATATTTTAGAGATTACAAAAGTGAAGAATGTAATATAAAATATTCAGATTATATTGGGTCATCTGGAACTTGTAATTTAGAAACAGTGGATAACAGTTTTTATATATTATTTGATGAGAATAGTAATTACAAAATTTTACAGACATATACGGGTATGTAAAAAGCAAGAAATCTTGCTTTTTTTATTGATGCGATGCGCATACATATATTATTTATATTTACATAAAATAACAAAAATGGTATAATTGTTTTTGGAAATAGAGGAAGTAAAATGAGAAAAATAAGATTTTTTTTAGGACTATGGTCATCGAAATTTTTACTTTTTATTTATAAATTAAGAGGTAAAGAAAAAAGTGATAGACCTGGTTTGTTGGCATATAAATTTTGTGATGATTTTATTAATCAAATAAATAAACCAAAAATAATGATAGGTGTGACTGGTACAAATGGAAAAAGTACTGTAACAAGTTTAGTAAGCAATTTCTTAAAAAATCAAGGATTAAAAGTACAATATAATGATTGGTTTGCAAATGTTTTAGCGGGACATGCTAGATGTTTACTTGATGCAGTGACAATATTTAATAGGCCAAGAGTTGATGCGGCTATTTTGGAAATAGATGAGAAAACTGTTCCTGAAACTATGCCATATGCAGACTTAGATTATTTGATTGTCACAAATTTAAGTTGTGATTCAATAAAAAGAAATGCATATATATCTTTTATAGCGTCTAAATTAAAGCAAGGGTTTGATTCATCAAAAAAAACTACTATAATCATGAATGCTGATGACCCTCTTTGCAGTTTTATAAAATACGAAAATAGAACAGTATATTATTCTATAGAAAAAACAAAAGATGGTTACATAAAGCACAATGTAAATGATTTTCCTATTTGTCCTAATTGTTATAATAAAATAGATTATATATATCAACATTATAGACATATTGGAAAGGTTAAGTGTAACAACTGTGGATTTCAGTCATTAGATGGAGATTATGTAGCTTCTAATATAGACTATGATAATAATACTTTCACGGTAAAAAATAATGGTAATGAAGTACAGTATAGTATGATTTCAAAATCATTATTTAATGTGTTTAATGAATTATCAGTAATATCATTATTTAGTGATATGGGGTATACAAGTGAGCAAATAAAACAAGGTATTGAAAAAATAAAGATACCAAAAGAAAGAGAAAATTTTATTGAAGTTAATGGCAAGAAAATAGATTTACAGGTTGCAAAGGGTCAAAATGGAAGTTCTGCATCAACTATATTTGAACATATATCAAATATACAAGAAAATATTGAAATAGTGCTTTTATTAAATGATAAGGGTTGTGTGAGAGATAAAAGCGAAACAGTTACTTGGATATATGAAACAGATTTTTTCTTTCTAAATAAGCCTAATATAAAGAGAATAATTGTTGGGGATTATTTAGCTGATGATTATAAGAGTGCTATGTTATTAAATGGTATTGATGAAGAAAAAATATATATAGCTAAGGACGATGATGATACTGTTAACTATGTAACTTTTGATGGTATTGATAGAATTATGGTATTATTTGATGTTGAAAATATAACTGGTTCTTTAAGAGTTCGAGATAAAATAGTAGAAAAACTAGAAGGTGAAAAAGATGAAAATTGAAATATTATATCCTGAAATAACAAATATATATGGTGATGGAGCAAATATAGTTTTTCTAGAAAAGATGTTTGATGACATAGTGTTAACACATATTAATGAAGAACCATATTTTGTTAAAAATGATGTAGATTTTATTTATATGGGATCTCATTCAGATGAATATGACAATTTGATAGTTGAAAAATTAATGCCACATAAAGATAGATTGATGCAATTAATTGAAAATAATAAGATTGTATTATTTACGGGTACTGCAATAGAATTATGTGGTAATCATATAGAAGAAAATAATAAAAAAATAGAAACACTAAATTTGTTTCCAAAATTATATTTTAAAAGAGATAAAAGTAAGAGATTCTCATCATTATTTAAAGGTAAATATAATGATATTGATATAGTTGGAAATCAAAGTCAATTTTCATTTATGTATGGTGATAATGAATATCCATTCATAAAGGCAGATGATAAGTGTTTTGGAATGAACAGTGAATCAAAACAAGAAGGGATACACTATAAAAATTTTTTTGCTACTTATTTATTAGGACCATTTTTAATTCTAAATCCATTGTTTGTAAAAGAATTATTTAGGTTAATGAATTGTGACAAAAAAATAATATTTGAAGATCAATTGATTAAGACATATAAAAATAGAGTTGAAATATTAAATCAACCTGATTTAGTATATGTAGCAAATGAGATGAACAAAATTTAAATAATATAGAAGTGTAAAAGGTGAAGTAAATGGGAAATGTTTTTGAAGAATTTGAATCAAATGTAAGAAGTTATTGTAGAAAGTGGCCAGTAGAATTTAGTTATGCTAAGGGTTCAACTATTATTGATAGTAATGGAATAAAATATATTGATTTTTTCAATGGAGCAGGTGCACTTAATTATGGTCATAATAATGAGTACATAAAAGGTAAAATATTAGAGTATTTACAAAGTGATGCAATCATACATTCACTTGATATGTATGCATCTGCAAAAAAAGAATTTATTGAATATTTTGAAGAAAATGTATTGATACCAAGAAAATTAAATTATAAAATTATGTTTTCAAATCCAACAGGTACAAATGCAATTGAAATGGCAATTAAATTAGCTAGAAAGAATAAAAAAAGAAATAATATATTTGCTTTTATGGGTGCATTTCACGGAATGACATTGGGATCACTTGCTTTGACAACAGAAAAAGCAGCAAGAGAAGGTGCAGGTATAAATTTAGAAAATGTAACGCACATAGCACCTCCATACTATATGGACAATACATTTGATACAATAAAATATATTAAAGAGGTATTAAATGATGATCATTCAGGTATTAGTAAACCTAGTGCGATTATCCTAGAAACAGTTCAAGCTGAAGGTGGAATATATGCTTTTGAAAAAGAATTTTTGAGAGATTTGAGAAAATTATGTGATGATGAGGATATATTATTAATAGTTGATGATATACAAGCTGGTTGTGCTAGAACAGGTACATTTTTCTCGTTTGAAAGAGCAGGTATAGTACCTGATATGGTTGTATTGTCAAAATCGATAGGTGGATATGGTTTACCTCTTTCAATGGTATTAGTAAAACCAGAACTTGATATATTTAACCCAGGGGAACATAATGGTACTTTTAGAGGATTCCAATTATCTATGGTTAGTGCAAAAGCAGGTTTAGAGTTCATGCTTAACAACCATATAGAAGATGAAGTAAAAAGAAAAGAAAAAATAGTAAAGGAATACTTAGATAAAAATATAAAGCCTCTACTAAAAGATAAAATGCAGATACGTGGTATTGGATTAATGTGGGGTATTGATTTCAATGATGGTAAATTATCTAGAAAAGTATTAGATAAATGTTTTGAAAATAATTTAATTATTGAATTGGCAGGAAGAAATGATAGTGTACTTAAAATAATGCCTGCATTGACTATAGAAGATGATTTATTATTAGAAGGATTAGATATAATAAAAGAACAAATTAAGAATGTATTGAAGTAGGGTGGTACTATGAAAAAAATTAAGTATTTATTTAAAAGAATAAAAAATATGAATTACAAGAATTTTTTTAAAACAGCAGCAAAAATATCAAAGAAAGAACATAAATTAAAAATTTTAATTATACTTGATATGATTAGATGTGGTATTTTACATCAAGCTGGATATGTTGATTATGAATTTTATAGTATGTATAAGTTAAGTCATAAAGAGAGAAAACTAGTAATGACTAGAGGTAGAAACAATCACTATGTTTCTAAATTAAATCCAAGGGAATATTGGCATTATTTTGATAATAAGAATGAATTTAATCAAAAATTTAGTAAATATTTAAATAGAGATTGGATGTTTATTGATGGAAATAATTTTGATAAATTTGAAGAATTTGTTAGTAAACATAGTACATTTATAGTAAAACCAAATGATTTATCTTGTGGTAAAGGTGTTAGAAAAATTAATTCTAAAGATGTTGATATTAAGAAACTATATAATGAATTATATAAAAGTAAAACAACATTAATAGAAGAAGTAGCTATTCAACATGATGACATGAACAAGTTACACCCTGATAGTGTTAACACTATAAGAATAGTAACTATTGTTAGTGATTATGGCATACCTTCTGTGGTTGCTGCAGTTGTGAGAATAGGAACAAATCATAATGTAATTGATAATTTTAACAGTGGAGGAATTACTGCTATGATTGACTTAGAAACTGGTAAAATATGTTCAAATGCTACAAATACAAAAAGAGAAATATTTGAAAAACACCCAACAACTAATGTTAAGTTAATTGGATTTCAAATTCCTATGTTTGAAGAAATTAAAAAAATGGTGAAAGAAGCGGCATTAGTAGTTAGCGATGTTAGATTGATAGGTTGGGATGTTTGTGTTGGAAAAGATAAGCCATGTTTAATTGAGGCAAATCAATTCCCAGCACATGATTTATATCAACCATTATTTGATGAAAATAATGTCAAGGGTGTAATTCCAATATTTGAAAAAGCAATTAGTAGAAAAGAATAAATGATGTTATAAAAGCAAGAAAACTTGCTTTTTTTAGTTTTGTTCAATTGACATAACAATAATAAATTAGTATAATTAATTATAGAATAAAATGAAGAGGTGTTGGCACATGGAAGAAATACTAGATATTGAAGAAGTTGTAGCGGAAAATTTAAAAGAATTTATGAAAAAGGATGAAGAAACTGAAAAACTTTTAAATGAAAAAATTGATGAAATAGCTAAGGAAGAAGAAAAACTTTTAAATAAGCAAGAAGAAATAAAAGCATTAGAAGACTCCAATAGAGAAAAAATAAATTCAGATGCTTCTGCCGACGATTTAATTTTAATCGCAGGTAAAATAAAAGAAGTTGAGTCAGAACTTTCTTCTATAAGCGAAAACATTGACAATCTTTCAAAAGAAAAGGAAGAATTAGTTAATACAAAAAATCAAATTGAAACTTCAAAACAAGAATACATTAAATCATTAAATAAAGCTAATTCTGTTTATGATGAACAATTAAAAAAGATTTCTGAAGCAATTGAGGTATGCGATAATCCTACTTTAAAACAAGTTTTAAGCGATGTTATGGATAAGAAAACATCTGAATTGAACGAGTTACAAGAAAAGCGTATAAATGAATTAAAAAATGTAATGCATGAGGAAGTAAAAGAAGAAACTCCTGTAGTAATGGATATTTTACCTAAGGAAGAAAAAGTAGTTGTAGAGTTACCTAGTGAGAATATAGATGTAGAAGATATAGTAAATAGTAGCGTAGATATCAAAGAAGAAATGCCAAATACTAATATAAATGATGCGTTTTCATTAGACATAGATTTAGATAATAATCAAACACCTCAAGTTGAAAACATTGATTCTATATTAGAAGAAAACGTACCATTAGATACCGCTGAAAGTGATAGTGTTATAGGTCTTGATTCAATATTAAGTACGCCAGCTTTAAATGAGATAAATACAGATGAATTGGTAATTCCAGAAGTTAATTCTATTGATAATATGGATGAAAGTAAAATGAGAATAATATATGAAAAAGATGTTCCAAATAATTTACTAAGAGATATTTATTCGTCTAGTAAGATAATGCCAGCATTATATGATTATTTAGAAGGAAAGAGTGTAATGGAAGGAGGTCTTATTAATGAATAAAAAAATATTAAAATTAGAGAATAATAAGGAATATTTTTCAATAAGTGAATTGACTGAGGACGGTATAAATTATTTATTATTAATGAACGTAGATAATGAATATGATGTAAAGATAGTTAAAAAAATACAAGAAAATGAAGAAGATTATATAATAGAAATAGAAAAAGGAGATATTTTACTAAGTTTAAAAGAAAAATTTAAATCTTTAGTTGACAAGGATAAAAATATCAATATATAAAGGAAAAATGGTTTCCTTTTTTTCTTTTTTTATGTATAATAAATTTTATTATTAGAGGTGACATTATGAGTTATATATCTGTTAATGATTTAAATTTTGGTTATAATAAAAATAAGTTATTTAATGGTGTGACTTTTAATATAGAAAAAAATACATTGACATGTATAACTTGTCCATCTTCAAAAGGTAAAACAACTATATTAAATATGCTTTGTGGTAATATTGAAACTAATAGCATTACAATGAGTGAAAATGTTAAAATTACAAAGATTACTAATAATATGAATTTTTATTGTTCCAATTTGTTAGAAGAATTGTTATATATAAAAAATGATATACCAGCAATAAAAAAATATTTGAGGCAATTTGGATTATTAAAATATAAAGATTTATCACCATCTGATCTCAATTATTATGATTCTCAAAAATTAAATTTAATAAAAGCAATACTAAGTGGCAGTAAAATTATATTAATAGATAATATTTTTTGTCATTTCGACAAATATTCTAAGGTTGAATACATCGGTTATCTTAGAAAACTTCAATATGATAATGATATTACTACAATATATACAACAAATAATTTAGAAGATTTATTATTTTCTGATAGGATAATAATTATTAATAAGGAAGTATTATATTGTGGTAAATCTGAAGATGTATTTTTTAATGATGAGATTATAAAAAAATCAAAACTAAATATTCCATTAGAACGAGAATTAATTGAAAAATTGAAATTATATAATATGATAAACAATACAACTTATACAGTAGAAGAAATGGTAGATGAAATATGCAAATAAAATTAAATAAAGTTAAATACAAGGATATTAAGAATATAAATTTTGAAATAGAAGATTCCAAAATAACAGGAATAGTATCGAATGATATGTATAGACTAAATGATATAAATTATTGTATAAGTAATAATGTATTTGATGAAGGCAGCATTGAGTATAATGGCGATAGAAGGGATATATGCTTGATATCATTAAATCTAGTTGACAATTTTTACTTTGATGAAATAAAATTAGAGGAAAAAGATGATGAATTGCTAAGGTTATTAGATATAGAAAAAGATTTATTAAATAGAGATTATAATACACTTAGTACGTGTGAGAAGATAAAAGTAATTCTATTCTCTAATTTAATTAAAGATCCAAATACTATATTAATAGACAATGTGCTTGATGAATTAGATTTAAAACAAAGAAATAAAATAATAAAGTTACTAATTAATTTAAAAAAGATAAAGAATAAGACTATCGTAGTGTCTTCGATTAATATTGATCTTATATATGAATTTATAGATAGTATAGTTATTATCTACAATAATAAATGTTTATTTTCACATGACAAATATACTTTTTATGATAAATATATGAATGATGTATTTATAAGTAAACCATTTATTAGAAAGATTGAAAATATATTTTATAAGAGTAAAAATATTGATTTAGGAAAAAATGATAGTATAAATGAACTAATAAAATCTATATATAGGGAAATAAGGTGATAATTGTGCCAAGATTTTTAATAAATTTTTCATACGATGGAACCAATTATAATGGATATCAAAAACAAAAAGGAATGAAAACTATACAAGAAAAAATGGAAACAGCTTTAACATCAATAAATAATAATTCATTTGTAAAATTAACGGCATCTGGAAGAACTGATGCAAAAGTGCATGCAATCAATCAATATGCACATGCGGATATTGATGTTAATATTACTGAATATAAGTTGATGCGTGCATTAAATAGTCTATTGCCTGATGATATATATGTAAAAAGCACTAAAATAGTAGATGATAATTTTCATAGTAGGTATGATGTTATAAGTAAAACATATATTTATAAAATAAATGTTGGAAGTTTTAATCCAATAGAGAGAAATTATGTGTATCAATTATGTAAAAAATTGGATATAAAAAAAATTAGAGAAGCAACAATGTTATTACAAGGCACACATGATTTTCAAAATTTTTCTTCTAATGAACATAAATTAAAAGATACGGTAAGAACAGTTAATGAGATAAAATTAATTGAAGATGGTGATTATTTAATTATGACTTTTAAATCTAATGGTTTCCTAAAATATATGGTTAGAATAATGGTAGGTATTTTAATACAAATTGGTTTAGGCAAATATGCACCCGAGTACATAAATGATATATTTGATTCGAAGATTAAAACAAATTATAAAAAAATAGCCCCAGCACAAGGACTATATTTATTGAATGTAACTTATTAGTCATGATCTTCTATATGATCTATTAGTAATTTGATATTTATAATTCCACATATACCAACTATTATGTATATGATTTTTGTTAATATGCTATCAGCACCGCCAAATATTAAAGCTACTAAGTTGAAATCAAATAATCCAATTAATCCCCAATTTATTGCTCCAATAATTGTTAATGTTAGTGCAATTGCTTGTAATGTTTTCATTTAAATCCTCCTTTAATATTATTTCATTAATTATATTAGTCAAAAAAAATAATTTTATTCATGAATATTTAATATTTTTTTTAATATAATTAACTGAAAATTAAAGAAGAGGTGAAAATTTGAAAAAAATATTTTTTATAATTTTATTTTTCAGCATATTTCTATTAACTGGTTGTGGTAAATATAATGCGAGAGACATAGTAAAAGATATAAATAAAAAAATGAATAAGATAGCTTCATACCATATGGAGGGTGACATGGAAATTTATAATGGAGATGATGTTTATAAATATGATGTTAAATCCTCCTACGAAAATGAAAATTATAGAGTTAGTTTAACAAATAAATCTAATAATCACGAGCAAATAATATTAAAAAATTCAGATGGTGTATATGTATTAACGCCTTCACTAAATAAAAGTTTTAAGTTTCAAAGTAATTGGCCAAATAATAGCTCACAAGTATATATATTAAAATCAATTCAAAATGACATTAATAATGATAAGAATATGAAATTTGAAGAAACAAATGATGGTTATATATTGAATGCTAAATTACACAAGACTAATAATAGAAATTTTGCTTATGAAAAGATATATCTTAATAAAAATTTGGATATTAATAAGATAGAAGTATTTGATGATATTGGAAATAAACAAGTAAAAATAGTATATAATAATTTAGATACAAAAGCTTCATTTAATAATAAATATTTTTCTACAAAGGAAAATATGAAATTAACTGATAATACAAATATGCAAGATAAATCAAAAACAACATCTTTGTTAGAGGATTCAATATATCCAATGTATCTACCAAGTGGTACATATTTGAGTGATGAACAATCTGTATCAAAGGATGATGGTGATAGGATAATATTGACATTTGCTGGAGAATCACCATTTATATTAGTAGAAGAAAGTGTAATAGCAACATCTGATATGGAGGTAATACCTGTTTATGGAGATCCAACAATATTAGTTGATACGATTGGTGCACTATCAGAAAAATCGGTTAATTTTATATCTAATGGAATAGAATATTATATTGCAAGTGACAGTATGACTATGCAAGAGATAATTCAAGTGGCAGAATCGATAAATTCTTTACCTGTATTGAAATAGTAATAATTAATAGATACTTATGTAAAATGAAAAAATAGTATCTATTTTTTTAATTTTAAATGTGCTATAATTATCTTGGTGATAGATATGAGTAAGAAACAAATCCTTAAGAATATACAAAAGGATAAAAAGGAAACGGTTACTAAAAGTGAAAAGGATAGTTATTTTAAATTCGTTACAACAGTATCTATTTTACTACTAATATTTATTCTTACATATTTTTTAATTGGTTTATTCTATACAAAGGAAATAAAATTCAATAGTAAGGATGATACAAAAGCAGAAGTAAATATAGATAATGGTACTATCATGTTAGGCCAATTATTTGATAAGGCGGATGACGAATATTATGTTTTGGTTTATAATCCATCTGATAAAACATCATCAATTGCTACTTGGCTAAATGTATATCAATCAAAAGAAAGTGCATTACCAGTATATAAAGTTGATTCTGAAAAAAAATTCAATTCAAATTATATTGTTTTGGATAATAGTAATCCTTTGGCTACGACTTTATCTAATTTAAGAGTTAAGTCGCCAACATTAATTAAAATTACAAATAAGAATATAAGTGGTTATATTGAGGGCGAAGATAATATAATAAATGTGTTTAAAGGAAATTAAATAGGAGGTAGATAATCATGGATAAATTAAAGGTAAAAAAATATTTAAGATTAGCAAGTCTAATAATATTTTCAATGATGATTGGATCAGTTATTACCATATTCATAAAAAATGATACTGTGGGTATAACAAAAAATAATAAATCACATAAACTAAATTCTAATTTAGGTGCCATCGAAGAAACATACAATTCTATTTTGAACGAATATTATCAAAAAGTAGATAGTCAAACTCTTATAGATGGTGCTATTGATGGCATGCTAAATTCACTAGGTGATCAACATACATCATACTTCACTGAAAAGGAAAAGAACGATTTTGATGCTGAATTATCAGGTGAATACTATGGTATAGGTGCCCAAATTCAATCAATTTCTGAAAATGAAGTGAAAATAATAAAAATATTTGATGGCTCACCAGCTCAAAAATATGGCTTGCAAGTAGGTGATGTTTTTGTAAGTATCGATGGCAAATCGACAGATGGTATGGATGCTACAGATATCTCAAACAACCTTAGAAGTGAAAAAGCAACCAGTGCAACAATAGTTGTTAATAGGAATGGTAAGAAAGTAAAGGTAAATATTAAGAAAGATAAGGTTACCATGTTTTCAGTATCTTCTGAAGTTATCAAAAGTGGTAATAAGAATATTGGATATATTGGAGTAAGTATTTTTGGTCAAAAAACGTATACTCAATTTAAAAATGCACTAACTAAATTAGAAAATCAGAATATAGATTCTTTAATTATTGATTTACGTGACAATACGGGAGGTTATTTAACTACAGTAACTCAAATGTTGGAATTATTCTTAGATGATGGAAAAATTTTATATCAAATGCAAACTAATGAAGGTGTAGTAGAATACAAATCATCAAAAAATAACAGTAGAAAATATGAAATCATTATACTAGTAAATGAAACAAGTGCATCTGCTTCTGAAATAATGGCAGCTGCAATGAAGGAAAATTATTCTGCTAAATTAGTGGGTAAAACTACATATGGAAAGGGTACTGTTCAAACAATAAAATACCTTTCAAATAATGCAATGATAAAATATACAATTGAAAAGTGGCTAACTCCAAGTGGAAATAGTATTGATGGTGAGGGCATTAAACCAGATTATGAAGTTGAAGTTAGTGAAGAATATTTGAATGATTCAACTAAAGAAAATGATAAACAATTACAAAAAGCTATAGAATTATTAAAATAAGTATCTTACTTATTTTTTTAATAACGGATAAGGAAGTAATAATATGAATTATGGAGATAAATTTAATATACATGGATATAAACATAATGGTGATTTATATAAAGTTTGGGATGAAACAATATATTTAGATCAAACAGATGAATTCTATGTGTTTGCAAATAATAAAATTAAAGTAACTGAAATTGATGGACGAAGCTGGAGAACCAAAGAACCTGCTATAACATTTTATTATAAGAAACATTGGTTTAACATAATTGCACAATTAAAAAGAAAGGGTGTATATTATTATTGTAATATATCATCACCTGTTATAATTGAAAATAATACTATAAAGTATATAGACTATGATTATGATTTAAGAGTCTTTCCAGATGGAAGTTATAAAGTATTAGATGAGAATGAATATGAATATCATAAGAAAATAATGAACTACCCATCTGATTTACAAAAAGTAATTGAATATGAATTAGATAATCTAATTAAGAAGTATAAAAATAATGAAGTTCCGTTTGATGAGAAAACAGTAAAGTACTATTCAGAACTATATAAAAAGTATAAAAGTGAAAAAAATAAAAAAATATCATAAAAACAGTGGTATTTTTTTATTTTTGGTATATAATATATTGTATCAAAAATTTTTTTATGCACTTTGCAAGTATGCGAATTTGTATAAATTCTATTAGAAAATATACAAAAAAACAAATTTCGACAAAAAAAATAAAAAAAATTAAAAAAAGTGTTGACACAAAATTTTTGATATGATAATATTAATATGCGTTGTGAAAAAAAGCTTTAAAATTAAGCTAAGAGAGCAATGTAAATGATCTTTGAAAACTGAGTAAAACGTCATGTTTTTTTGAGTAACTAGGATTGAATTTTTTATTGAGAGTTTGATCCTGGCTCAGGATGAACGCTGGCGGCATGCCTAAGACATGCAAGTCGAACGAGGTGGCCCATTGAAGATGGAGTGC
>ONTJ01000019.1 GCA_900320735.1 uncultured Eubacteriales bacterium | reverse complement strand
TTTTTTTCACAATTTTAGGTAATAATCATAAAATACTCTAGAGGAGGATTTTATGAATAATAATGTTAAAGTTGTTATTGATGCTGGCCATGGTGGATCAGATCCAGGTGCCAGCGGTAATGGAATAATAGAAAAGGAGTATGCTTTGAAAATAGCGGAATACCTAAATAATAGATTTAAAGAACTAGGGGTATCATCTGTCTTAGTTAGAACTTCTGATGAAACATTAACACCAACACAAAGGGTAAGCAGAATAGTGAATTCATATGGAAATAATCCAGATGTTTTGGTTATTTCAAATCACCTAAATGCAGGTGGTGGCGAAGGAGCAGAGGTAATATATGCACTTAGAAATAATGATACTTTATCTAGAATGATACTTAATAATTTAGGTGAGGAAGGTCAAGCAATAAGAAAAGCATATCAAAGGCGATTACCATCAGATAATACAAAGGATTATTACTTTATCCACAGGAATACTAATCCGCTTGAAGCTATTATTGTAGAATATGGATTTGTTGATAATACGAGAGATGCGAATAAAATAAAGAATAATTGGCAAAGATATGCTGAAGCAGTAGTTAGGGCAGTTGCAAGTTATAAAGGAATACCATATGATGTATCCAAGAAAACAGATACTTATACTGTGCAAAGAGGAGATACGCTATGGAGCATAGCAAAAAAATTTAATACAAATGTTACTGACTTGAAAAGGGCTAATAATTTAACAAGTAATACATTATTTGTTGGTCAATCATTAGTAGTACCCAATTACTACACTGCAGAAGATACTAATATAACTTATGTTGTTAAAAGAGGAGATACGCTATATTCAATTGCAAGAGCTTATAATATTTCTGTAGATGAATTAAAAAGATTTAATGGACTTACATTCGATACACTTAGTATAGGTCAAGAATTACAAATCCCATCTTCCATGACAATAGTAACTCCATCAGAAGATGAGATAATTAATGAGCCAAATACATATATAGTACAAAGAGGAGATACTTTGTATTCAATATCAAGAAAGTTTAGTGTACCTATAGGTGACATAAAAATTCAAAATAATTTAGTAAATGATATATTAACAGTAGGTCAAGTTCTTCAAATACCAACAGGTAATATATTACCAAATGATATAGTGGTTTATACAGTACAAAGAGGAGATAGTTTATATTCAATTGCAAAAGAGTTCAATACTACAATTAACGATATAAAACAATTAAATAATTTAACAACTGATGTTCTTAAAGTAAATGACCAACTTCAAATCAAAAGAAATACCAATATGTAATTGGTATTTTTTATGATATAATATTTATATCTTTGGAGGCACTATGCACAATTTAGAAAGATTTATATATGTTCAAAAATTAAATTATGAAAATTGTTTAAATGAAATAAAAAATGGAAAAAAGAAGAGTCATTGGATATGGTATATATTCCCACAACTTAGAGAATTAGGTGAGAGTTATATCAGTGATTATTTTGGAATAAGTGGTTTAAACGAAGCTAGAGAATATTTAAACAACGAATATTTAAGAAATAATTTGATTGAGATATCTACAGAATTATTAAAATTGGATGATGATATTGATAATATATTAGGTGAAATTGATTCACTTAAATTAAATTCTTCTATGACATTATTTAAATATGCTGACCCAACTATAGAAATATTTAACAAGGTAATAGATAAATTTTATAGTGGAAAAGAGGATAAAATTACAGTATCATTATTAACCGAAATAAAAAAATTATAAAAATAGATATTTAAATAAATATCTATTTTTTAGTATAACTGTTTACAAACACCCTCATTAGGCACATAAAAACAATGATTTTTATATCTACCACTATTTCTCTGATTATACCATGTTTGCCTGCATGAATTACCACTACCCGGTGCATAAAACCATAGGGCATTAGTAGCAGGATGGAAGTACTCACCATTTATTACTCTTTTAGCTAAATTTTTCTCGTTAGTAGTGGCAGCATTATAGAATAAAGGACTATTTATTGATGAAAATCCACCAGGTGATTGATAGACCATCTGATAAATACTTGTTATATTTTTAAAATCAAGACAATTACCAATAACTCGATTTATTCCAACATTCCCAACCATAAGCATACCAAGATTACCTTCACCAGTAGCCTCTGCGCGCATAAGTCGCGCTAGTAAATCAAGCTCTTTAGAATTATATGCAACGATTCCCATTATAACCTCCTAAAATATAATATGAAAAATATTGTTGATTAATTAATAAAAATGTGGTATTATTAGTTCGTCATCAATTTTAGGGGATTAGTTAAATGGTATAATAGGAGTCTCCAAAACTTTAGTTGGGAGTTCGATTCTCTCATCCCCTGCCAGTATGATTTTTGCTCTGATTTTTAAAAGTCAGAGTTTTTTTATTCTTTGTTTTAATTTATATGTGTTATAATATAGATAATTATTAAGGTGAGTGATTTTATGAAAATATTTTTAATTAGACATGGTGAATCAATGCAAAATACAAAAGAAAACTATAATATTGGTTTACCAGATCACAAAGTATATTTAACGGAAAAAGGAAAAGAAGAGGCAAAAATTGCTGGAGAATTTTTAAAAAAGTATATAGATGATAATAAAATAGACTTATCTAATTCTGTAATGTGGGTAAGTCCTTATACTAGAACTAGAGAAACTGCAAATATTATCAACGAGATTTTGAATATAAAAAAAGTGAAAGAAGATGTTACATTAATTGAACAACAATATGGATTGTTTAGTGACAAAGAAATTGAAATGATAAAGAAATTGTATCCTGATCAATTTGCCTTTTATGATAATTACTATCAAAATGATGGTAGGTTTTATGCTAAACTTCCTCAAGGAGAAAGTCCATTTGATGTTGCGCTAAGGACAAAGCAGTTTTTAAATACAATATATAGAGACAAAGAGGATGTTTTGTTTGTAGTATCACATGGTACTACAATTAAAACTATTGTTATGAATTTCTTTCATTATTCACCAGAATGGTATAGTAGTGAATTAACTCCTGAAAATTGTTCTATAAGATTAATCGATTCAAACGAAAAAATTAATAGTGAATCATATATATATAATAAACCTAAACAAAAAAGATAATATAAAAATTAGAGGATTAAAAAAATGCTATACAGACTATTAGCATTTTTTTATTTATTAATTAATAATTTTTTTCA
>ONTJ01000001.1 GCA_900320735.1 uncultured Eubacteriales bacterium | reverse complement strand
GAAGAAGGTGGAAGACATACTCCATTCTTCACAAATTATCGTCCACAATTCTATTTCAGAACTACTGACGTTACAGGTGTTGTAACACTTCCAGAAGGAACTGAAATGGTAATGCCAGGTGATAATGTTAAGTTACATGTTGAATTAATTGCTCCTATCGCTTTAGAAGAAGGAACTAAGTTCTCTATTCGTGAAGGTGGTAGAACAGTTGGTGCTGGTCTAGTAACTAAAATAGATAAATAATAATAAAAGTGACCTTTATGGTTGCTTTTTTTTTTCTAAAATTATATAATTTAAATTGCGTGAATAGCACATAGACATATTCTGAATATAATATTGAGGTGATATGATGTTAAAATTATTTAAAAATTTACATAAAAAAGATTATATATTTATATTAGTGAGTTTTATACTCATTATTATGCAAGTTTGGCTTGAACTTAAGATGCCAGATTACATGTCTAAGGTAACTGTTTTGGTTCAATCTGATGGTAGTAGAATGAGTGAAATATTACTTAATGGATTGTATATGATATTATGCGCATTTGGTAGTTTAATTTCAACAATAATTGTTGGTTATTTAGTCGCTAGTGTATCAGCATCTTTTTCTTTCAATACAAGAAAAAAATTATTTAATAAGATTGAAGATTTATCTATGTCTGATGTAAAAAAATTCAAAGTTAGTAGTTTGATAACTAGAACTACAAATGACATAACACAAATAGAGATGTTAATTGCAATGGGTCTTCAACTTTTGATAAAGGCGCCTGTTACTGCAATTTGGGCTGTAACTAAGATTTTAAATAAAAACTATACATGGTCTATAGCAACATTAATCGCAGTAATGGTATTATTAGTTGTGATTGTCATACTCACTGTTATTGTTATGCCTAAATTTAAAATTATTCAAAAGTTGACTGACAGATTGAATAATGTAACTAGAGAAAATTTGAATGGAATTAAAGTTGTTAGAGCTTTTAATGCTGAAAGTTTTCAAGAAGAAAAATTTGATGAAGTAAATGATAATCTGACTAAAAGACAATTATTCAATCAAAGGGTATTTTCGGTAATGCAACCGGTAATGTTTTTAACAATGCATACATTAACACTATCCATATATTTTATTGGAGCTATCCTTATTAAGGATTCAATTTTATCTGGTAAAATAACACTATTTGGTGATATGGTTGTATTCTCTTCATATGCTATACAAGTAATTATGTCATTTCTGATGCTTGCAATGATATTTATGATGATGCCACGTGCAGCAGTATCCGTTAGAAGAATTAATGAAGTATTATTAACTGATATGACTATTAAGGATGGAATTAAGACAAAAGGTAAAGAAAAGGGGACAGTTGAGTTTAAAAATGTATCATTTAAATATCCAGATGCAGATGAATATTTATTAGAAAATATATCTTTTAAGGCAAATAAGGGAGAAGTAGTTGCGTTTATAGGTTCAACAGGAAGTGGTAAATCAACACTTATTAATCTAATACCTAGATTTTATGATGCAACTGATGGAGAAGTATTAGTAGACGGTATTAATGTAAAGGATTATAAACTTGAAAGTTTATATAATATTCTAGGATATGTACCACAAAAAGCTGTATTATTTGATGGTAGTGTTAATTTTAATGTGCTATATGGCAATAATGTTACGAAAAATCGAAATGAAATAATTAAAAGGGCTATTGAGGTTGCTCAGGCTAAGGACTTCGTTGAAAAGTTAGATAAACAATATAATTCACATATTGCATCGAAAGGTACTAATATTTCTGGTGGTCAAAAACAAAGAATTTCGATTGCAAGGGCCATTGCCAGAGATCCTGAAATTTATATATTTGACGATTCATTTTCTGCTCTTGATTATAAAACAGATTCTCAACTTAGAAAAGCTTTAAAAAAATATACTAAAGACGCTACTACGTTAATTGTTGCGCAAAGAATAGGTACGATTATGAATGCTGATAAAATAATTGTTTTGAATAATGGAAAATGTGTAGGTGAGGGAACTCATAAAGAACTACTCAAAACATGTGAGATATATAAGCAAATTGCAAATTCGCAATTGTCAAAGGAGGAACTTGAAAATGAATAATAGAAGAGGAAATCCAAATGTTAAAGCTAAAAATTTCAAAGTAGCAATCAAAAGATTATTAAGAGAATTAAAAAAATATAATATATTAATTGTAATATCATTATTATTAGCTGGTTTTAGTGCAATTCTTTCAATAAGTGCGCCAAATAGAATATCAAAATTAACAGATAAGATATCAGAAGGATTGGTAATTAATACTAAAAATTTTGAAGATATCACTACTAAAGTTACTACTAATTATAAGGTTGCTTTATCAAGTATAATGCAAATAAATGATGGTTCATATTACAAAGATGTTCTAGTAACTAAAGAAGATAAAATAAGTATCATGAATAATAATGTTCCTAATAAGTTTAAAAATATATTATTAAACGACATAACTATTAAAAAAACGACAATTACATCAAAGGATCAAATTAAATTTTTGAATATTTTGTCAACGCTAGATAAAAATGAAAAAAATGTAAAAGTATATTCAAAATTAGATAAATTACCAAAAAGCATTAGTAAACTTATTGAGCCTAAAATGGATATGACTAAAATAAAACAAATATCATTTTATTTAATGATAATATACATAATGAGTGCGTTATTTTCATTCATACAATCATTAATTATGACATATGTTTCGAATAATTTTGCAAAAAGATTAAGAAATAATATTTCAAATAAAATAAATATGTTACCACTAAAATATTTTGATAAGCATCAATCTGGTGATATATTATCAAGAGTTACAAATGATGTTGATACATTATCTGGTACAATGAATCAATCATTATCTAGTTTAGTAACAAGCATAACACTATTTTTAGGTTCACTTTTTATGATGTTTTATACTAATTACATAATGGCTATAACTGCGATAGTATCAAGTATATTTGGCTTTATATTTATGGGTAAAATATTATCTAAATCTCAAAAATATTTTAAGGCTAGACAAGAAGAACTTGGTAATCTAAATGCTCATATAGAAGAAGTATATTCATCACTTAATGTAGTGAAAGTATATAATGGTAAAAAAATATCAGATAAAAAGTTTGATGAATATAATAAAAAAGTATATGATGCAAATAAAAAGAGCCAATTTTTATCTGGACTTATGATGCCTTTTATGGGATTTATTGGTAACTTTGGGTATGTATGTGTATGTATTGCTGGGGCATTACTCGTAAAAAATAATGTAATTACATTTGGTGTTATTGTAGCATTTATGACTTATATTAGGTTGTTTACACAACCATTGTCACAATTTGCACAGAGTCTAACAGCACTTCAAAGTGCAGCTGCATCTTCAGAAAGAGTATTTGAATTTTTAGATGAGGAAGAGATGCCTAAAGAAGAAAATACAGTTTATTTAAGTAATAACATAAATGGAAATATTGAATTTAAAAATGTAGTGTTTACGTATGATGGTAATGATAAACCTACTATCAATGGATTTAGTGCAAAAATAAAAGCAAAAGAAAAAATAGCTATTGTTGGACCAACAGGTGCTGGTAAAACTACAATAGTAAATTTACTTATGAAATTTTATAATATTGATGATGGTGATATTACTATAGACAATACTTCTATAAAAAATATTTCAAGAGAAAATATTCATGATTTATTTACGATGGTACTTCAAGATACTTGGATGTTTGATGGAACAATAAAAGAGAATATTAAATATAATAATAGCAATATTACAGATGAAAAGGTAGTTGAAATATGTAAGACAATTGGACTACATCATTTCATCAAAACTCTTCCTAATGGATATGATTCCGTAATGTCTGATAATGATAGTATATCTTCTGGTCAAAGACAACTTTTAACTATAGCAAGAGCCATGACAAAAGAAACACCATTTTTAATACTAGATGAGGCAACAAGTAATGTTGATACTAGAACAGAAGAACTTGTTCAAGAAGCAATGGATAAGTTAACAAAAGGAAAAACTAGTTTTATAATTGCCCACAGATTATCCACAATAAAAAATGCCGATCTAATATTAGTAGTAAAAGATGGTAATATAATTGAACAAGGTACTCATAATCAATTACTTAATAAAGAAGGCTTTTACGCTAAATTATATAATTCTCAGTTTGAAATATAAAAAAAATTATCTAATGATAATTTTTTTTATTTTCTTTTGAATAATGGCTCCTTAAGCCACTTTCTAATTGGATTTATTTTATTAAATGTTGTATATTTACTCTTATTAATTACTAAAGTAAATTCTCCAATATATTCTTCTATATCACTATTAAATCCTAATTTAAATTTATTTAATCCTTTATATGGATTAGAACTACTGAAATCACCAGTTATACCATTTAAATTTATTCTTTTATAACCATCTTCTCTAAATTTTTCTATTAATTCATATTTCAATAAATGATTAGGGCAGAAACTTTTAAATTCGTCTTTATAACCATCTATTAAAAATGAAATTTCATTATCATTTCTAATTATGGCATTAGTACCAATTAATATACCATTTGGGTAACTTTTAAAAAGCTCTGTTGCTTCAATAATATTTTGCTTATATTTATTTAATAGATTATCAGAAGTCATTTTTTTCTTAATTATATTTGATGTATTATTACTATTTATGTTCTTTTCAAGTTCTTCGTTAATTAAATTATTTTTGGCTTCTTCTTTTTCAAATAAATCTTTACTTTCAGAAATATATTTCGCAGTATTTAAATATGCAAAATATATTTCAAACTTATCACCCATTATTTCCTTCATATCTAAATAATAATTAAGTCTTCTTGGATGTTTTGATTCGACCATAGAATAGAATTCTTTAACAGAATCATTAGTTCCCTTAACTACTTCAATACCATGTCTTTCAGCTTTTCTTATCTTATTTCTTATATCTTTATCATACTTTGTAAACAAGTCTTCTTCTTTATTTATATTTATTATGGCATTCCATCTAGGTTTAAGTGTTTCAAAATATAAGTTAAATCCAAAATGTTCGTATCCTAAATTTTTAAGTTTATCAATTATTTTGTTGTTATCAATTTTGCCATCTTCTATGCCAGAGTTATCTCTTGATTTATGAATTATATCTGGATCAATTTTTATAAACATAAAATTTCTTCTATTTAAAAATTCTTTTATTAATTTGGTAAATGTTTCAAGTAGAGTATCATCTTCGTAATCAATTAAGAATCCTCTTGGACAATAGCCCCATTTGTATCCAATAAATACTTTATTTATTAGAATTAAAGTAGCTGCTTTTATATTACCATTTTCATCTTTCATGGCAAGATAATAGTCGTCAAAACCGTGTCTATCCATAAGCATTCCATAATCAGATGATTGATAGAAATTTTCATATTTATTTGCAAACATATCAAATTCTTCTTTTAATATTTGAACTATTTCCATAAGAGTTAACTCCTTTATATTAGTATTATAACATATTTATTTATAATTATATACAAGTAATTTACAACAAAGTAAATATTAGTGTATAATTATAATAGGATGGTGATAATATGAGCAAAATAATTGATATAAAGGCAAGAGAAATATTAGATTCAAGAGGTAATCCTACAATTGAAGTAGATGTCCTAACATTACTTGGTGGATTTGGAAGAACTAGTATACCATCTGGGGCTTCCACTGGGATGCATGAGGCACTTGAACTACGAGATGGCGATAATAGATATTTGGGTAAAGGTGTATTAAAGGCTGTAAATAATGTCAATAATGTAATTAAACCAAGCTTAATGGGAATAGAAGTTAAAAATCAACGTGAAATAGATGACATTATGATAAAACTTGATGGTACAGAAAGTAAAAGTAATCTTGGTGCTAATAGTATACTTGCAGTTTCACTGTCATGTATGAAGGCTGCTGCTAGTGAAGAGGGATTAGAACTATATGAGTATGTAGGAGATGGTAAAACACTTCCATATCCTATGATGAATATACTAAATGGTGGGGTACATGCTGATAATAAATTAGATTTTCAAGAATTTATGATTATTCCACAAAATAAAGATTTTAAAGAGAGAATAAGATGTGCAGCTGAAGTATTTCATAATTTAAAAAAAGTATTAAAAGAAAATGGTTATAGTATTTCTGTTGGTGATGAAGGTGGATTTGCACCTAATATATCATCTAATTACGAAGCTCTTGATTATATCACTAAAGCTGTTATTAGTGCGGGTTATAAACCAGGAGATGACGTTAAATATGCACTTGATGTAGCTGCTTCTGAATTTTATAATAGCAAAATAAATATGTATGAGTTTTCTGATAATACAAAACTAACTACTGATGAGATGATTGATTATTATGCAGATTTAATAAATAAATATCCTATTGTTTCAATAGAAGATCCTCTTGAAGAAAATGATTTTGAAGGTTTTAGTAAATTAACAAGCAAAATTGGTGATAGAGTACAATTGGTTGGTGATGATTTTTTTGTAACAAATAAAAAATTACTTCAAAAAGGTATAGATATGAAATGTGGTAACGCAATACTTATAAAGTTCAACCAGATTGGAACTGTATCGGAAGCACTAGATACAATTGCCATTGCTAGAGAAAATAATTACAAGACTATAATATCTCATAGGAGTGGTGAAACAGAAGACACATTTATATGTGATTTTGCAGTCGGTCTTAATCTAGGTCAAATAAAGACAGGATCTTTATCAAGAACCGATAGAGTATGTAAATATAATAGATTAATTAGAATTTATGAAGAAATAAACAAATAGAATAAATATTTCATCCAGTTTATTAATATACTTATCTTGAAGGTGATAAATTGGACGGAATATTTTTTTTGTTATTAGCTTTTTTAACTATATTTGCAAGTATTAAATTATCCTATTATGGTGATATATTATCAAAACAATCTAAGATTGGAACAGCATTTATTGGAGGTTTACTAATTGCTTCAATTACTAGTCTTCCAGAATTTTCTACAAGTATATCCGCAGTAGAATTTAATAATCCAACTTTATCACTTGGTGATATTGTAGGGAGCAATATGTTCAATATATTTGTTTTGGCAGCTTATAATATATATTTTTTTAAGTCAGATTTATTTAAAAATGTATCCAGAAAACATCTAATTGAATGTATAATTCTCATCATAGATTATTTTTTAATTATTTTAGGTACAAATAATGTATTTGTACCTAAAATATCAATTGCACTTATTATCATGTATATTATATATATGTTTTTTGTTTTTAAATCAAATAATAAAGAGGAACAATGTACAATTAGTAAACAAAATAATGTAATATTAAAATTTGTTGTAATGGCTATAATTATGGTTATTTTAAGTATATTTTTAACATATGAGGCAGATAAGATATCTAGATTATATCCTAATTTTTCATCTAGCTCTATTGGTGCGATTTTACTTGGAATAACAACATCGCTTCCAGAAGTAGTTACTACTTTTGCCTTGATTCGATTAGATAACTGTGATATGGCTTTTTCAAATATGCTTGGAAGTAATATATTTAATTTTTTAGTTTTGGCAATTTCTGATTTCTTAATAAAAGAGGATTTTATATATAATTTTTCAGATATATATGGTTTTTTCTATCTTAGTGGAGGAATATTGATTACAATTATACTTTGTTTACTAATTGGATTTAAAAGTAAAAATAAGATATATTACTTGGCGCTAAGTATAATGATTACTTTAATATATTTGTATGTATGGTATTTGCAATTTAACTAAAATATGATAAAATAGTATTACTGAAATGGAGGAAGAATTATGGATGTAGTAGTATTAGTTATATCAGTATTATTAATTGCAATTGTTTTGTTACAAAGTGGAAAAGCAGAAAGTACTTCAAATATATTAATGGGAGGCAATGCCGAATTATTTGCCCAAAGGAAAGAAAGAGGTTCGGAATTATTTATAAGTAGAATGACATTAGTTTTAGGAATATTATTTTTTGTAATTTGTTTAGTAATGTCATTTATGTAATGAAAAGAGCTTATTTAATGTTCTTTTTATTTTAGGAGGATGTATGCGCGAGGAAATATTAGATTTATTAAAGCGAGAAAAAAAAGCACTATCAATTATCGATATAAGTGACAGGTTAAATTTAAATACTGTTGAAGGAATAACTAAAATTTCTGAAACACTGAAAGAGTTGGAAGAAGAAACTTTAATATATAAATCAAACAAAGAAAAATATATGCTGTTTGAAGGCAGTCATTTACTAAAAGGAAGACTAAATGTAAATAAAAAAGGCTTTGGTTTCTTAATTGTGGATAATAGTGATGACATATACGTATCAGATAAAAATATGAATGGTGCATTGAATAATGATATAGTAGTTGCGGAACCTATTGTAGTAAAAGGTAAAAAAGAAGCTAGGATAATAAAAGTATTAAGAAAAGAAAATATTTTTGTTGTTGGTGAGTTTAATTTAATAGATGGCGTTCCTCATTTTACTCCTGATGATGATAAATTAAAAGTAGAAATCATAATAGATGATGAGGATTTAGATAAATTAATTGATGGGTATAAAATAAAAGTAAGCATAAAAAGGGAATTAAGTAAATATAAATATTTAGCAAAAGTGGACAAAATATTGGGGCATAAAAATGATCCGGGTGTAGATATACTGTCTATTGTATATGATCATGATATCAATGATATATTTAATGAAAGCGTTATAAATGAATTGGATAGTATACCTACTGAAGTAAGTGAAGAAGACAAAAAAGGCAGAAGAGATTTGACAAATGAAATTATATTTACTATAGATGGCGATGATACTAAGGATATCGATGATGCAATCTCAATTAAAAAAAATAAGGATAATTATATACTTGGTGTACATATAGCAGATGTATCATACTACGTTAAAGAAGATAGTGAAATATATAAAGAGGCAAAAGAAAGAGCAACTTCAGTTTATTTAGCTGATAGAGTAATACCAATGATACCGCATAAACTTTCTAATGGAATATGTTCACTTAATCCTGATGATGAGAGACTTGCAATTTCATGTGTAATGGAAATAGATAAAAACGGGAAAGTTGTTAGCCATGAAATATTTGAGAGTGTGATCAAATCAAAAAAGCAAATGACATATAAAAATGTTAATAAAATATTGGATAATAAAGAAATCCCAAGTGGGTATGAATTATATGTAGATGATTTAAAAGTGATGGAGGAACTTGCTCAAATACTTAGAACATCAAAAATAAAAAACGGATATTTAGATTTTGATACTGATGAGGCTAAAATAATTGTAGATGACAAAGGCAAAGCTATAGATGTTGTACTTAGAGATAGGGGTAAAGCTGAAAATTTAATTGAGGACTTCATGATAGTTGCAAACGAAACAGTTGCAAGCCATATATATTATATGAATCTACCTTTTATATATCGTATTCATGAAATACCTGAAAATGAAAAAGTAAATGAATTCTTAGGTTCTATAAGTATATTGGGTTACAAAATAAAAGGAGAAAGAAATTTTAAATATCCTAAATCTATGCAAAATATATTGGAACAAATAAAAGATAAAGAAGAATTTAAAATATTATCTAATCTCTTGCTTAGATGTATGAAAAAAGCTGTATATAAAGAAGAAAATCTAGGACATTATGGACTAGCATCAAAATGTTATACACATTTTACATCACCAATAAGACGATTTCCTGATACCACAGTACATAATTTGCTTAGAAAATATATTTTTGAACAACCGGATGATAAAAAATTGAATGAGCTAATTTCAAAATATGAACAAATTCTTCCAGAAATATGTGAACATTCTTCAAAAAAAGAAAGAGACTCTATTGAATGCGAGAGAGATGTTGAAAGTATGAAGATGGCTGAATATATGGAAGGACATATAGGTGAAGAATATGATGGAATTATATCTTCTATAATGAATTTTGGTATGTTTGTGCAATTAGATAATATGATTGAAGGACTGGTTCACATATCTGAACTTAAAGGGGATTACTATAATTATGACGATGCGACCAAGACTTTAAGAGGACAAAGAAGAGGTAAAATATATACATTGGGTCAAAAGGTAAGAGTAGTAGTTACAAATGCCTCAAAAGAAAAATCAATTATCGATTTCAATATAGTTGGAGATGACAAAAATGGAAATACTAAATAGAAAAGCCAGATATGATTATGAGTTACTTGAAAAATTTGAGGCAGGTATAGTTTTAACAGGTACTGAAATAAAATCGATAAGAAAGGGATCTGCTAATCTAAAAGATAGTTATGCTATCATAAAAAATGGAGAGGCATACTTACTTAATATGTTTATTTCAGAATATAAAGAAGGTAATATATTTAATCACGATGAGACTAGATCAAGAAAACTCTTACTTCATAAAAATGAGATAAAGAAAATAAATGATAAAATATCAACTAAAGGTTTGACTCTAGTACCAGTAAAATTATATTTTAAAAATGGAATAGCCAAAATAGAACTTGCAATTGCACGAGGTAAACATACATATGACAAAAAGGAAACTATAAAACAAAGAGATATAGAAAGAGAAGTAAAAAAATCATTAAAATACTAAATTTAGTTTTTTGAAAAGATTTTTATAATAAACAATCAAGATTATTCACCAATGTATAATTTTGATTGTTTTTTTAAAACAAAAACTCTATTTTTGTAATTTGATGATCAACGAAATTCATGTTATAAAAGGAAGAAAAAGGTCATTTTTTTAAAATAAAAAAATGAATATAGTGTGGAGGCAGTGGTTATGAAATTATTTTTAATAATTATAATAGGTTTTATCACAATATTAATTTTAATGTTTTTGTATTGCTGTTTAAAATTAATCAGTGCATGCAATAATCATTTTGACAAATAAGTATTTTTGTAATATAATCTATAAACACGGGGCTGTATATGGTTTCGACAGGGATATTGATTTTTAAGTACGCAAGTCGGAGAAGCACGTTACGCTTAAAATCAATTAAATGGAAACAAAATTAAAAATGCAGTTGCTTCATTATTCAGAAGTAATAGTGTAGCTTTAGCCTAATTTAAAGGAACTGTAACTTTTTTATATTCTTTTCTTGTGGGAATTTAAAAAAGGTCGATTTTAGCAAGATATATTATTATTTAGCTTAAGAATAATAATGAATAATTTTAAGCTTACTAATCTATAGGTTGTTAGTTACTTATATAGATTAGGACATATTATTAACTAACTAAACTTGTAGAGGCTTATTAAAAAATATTTTTGGACAGGAGTTCGACTCTCCTCAGCTCCACCATATTGATAGTAAATTCGAACTTTAAAGTTCGTTTTTTTATATATAAAATTTGATTTTTTTTATTAATTGTGATAATATATTCGCAAATTTGGAGGGGGACGTATGAATTTAGAATATTTAAATTTGTTGAATGACTCAATAAAAAAGATGAATATTGACATGAGCACGCTCAATTACAAGGAATTAGTTAAAATTATAAAAGGAAAAGAATTAAATAAAATTCTAAATAATATATTTAGTAACAATGAAGAAGTAATTGATACATATTACATAAAGGATGCAAATACTAATACACAAATAATTTTACTTACGTATATAAAACTAAATAAATTGGATATGCTTGATAGCGTAAATTTAGAAGAAAAATTAAATTCTGATTTTGATGAAGAAATATTTGGTGATGGTAAATTTGATAATTACTCACAAAATCAGGTAAGGGATTATAAACTTCAAATAAAAAAATATCCTGTTTTAACTCCAGCACAATCAAATGAGTTATTTAATAGATACAGAAATGGTGAAAAAGATTTAAGAAAAGTACTTATTGAATCAAATTTAAAACTAGTAGTAAGTATTGCAAAATTATATGTTAACAGAGGATTTTCATTTATGGATTTGATAAATGAGGGTAATCTAGGACTCATGAAAGCAGTTGATAGATATGATCCATCATATAATGTAACATTTGCTACATATGCAACACCATGGATAAAACAATCAATAACAAGTGCTATATATGACAAAGCTAGCATGATTAGATATCCTATATATCTTCATGAAATATTAAGTAAATTAATGAAGGCTATAAGGACATATGAACTTAAAAATGATAGCAAAAAACCTTCTGTTGAAGAATTGTCTGAGATAACAGGTTTTGATAAAGAAATTATAAATGTTTGTTTACATAATCATATGAATCCACTTAGTTATGATGTGCCAATTAATGAAGATGATTGTGGACAAGTTGATTATTATATAGATTTTATAGAAGATACAGATAATAATATTGATGACAATTTATTGAGAGAAGATTTGGCAAAAAAAATAAGAGAAATATTATATGAGCTTGATGAAAGATCAAGGGGTATAATAGAATTAAGATTTGGATTTATAGATGGAAGAATTAGAACATTTGAAGAAATAAGTAAATCATATAATATAACTAGAGAACGAGTAAGGCAAATAGAATCAGCTGCTATTAAAAAATTAAGTCATCCAAATAAAACAAAAAAAATAGAGGATTATATATGTTAAAAAAGCACAATAATGTGCTTTTTATTTTTTCTTATAAATTAAAGGTGTTTCATAATCGTCAACATCATATTTTTCTCTATCATATACGTAATATAAAAAGTCAGATGACACGTTATTATATATTGGTACGGTCAAATCAAGCCAATGTTCTGGTATTTCACAGTAAGTACCTGCAATATTATATAAGAAAGAACTATCGCTATCATTAGTGCAACCATAACTGTTTTTAAGCATGTTACAAAAATATATAATACCTACTTCTTTATTTAAAAAGTGATAGTATGGTCCTATACCAGCAGGATTATTATTACTTAGGTAGTTGTCACTTTCCATATCAGTTCCACATTCACAGTAGGCTATTGATAGGGCAATATCTTTATTTATATTATATAAATTTGAATATTTATATATCATTTCTTCTGCTTCCATAGTAGGTACATATTCAATGCCACTATTGATTTCATCATAAGTCAAATCATAGTCTTCTGGGTAATTATATATATCTCTTACGATCATTAATATTGCTTGTTCCATATTATCATATGTAACACTATTTATGGATGATCCATAATGCCATTCATATGGATTTATAATGTCATCAATTTTTTCTTTTATGATATCATATTTTAATTCAAATACATCACAGTAATATTTAATACATTCATCAATAGTTAGTGGTCTATTATTTTCATTATTAGTATTAACAGGTGTATTTTCATTTGCTCTAACTATATTCTTATTATAATTAGTGGTTGCCAATAAACCAGTAAGTGCAAATGACGTATATAGTAATTTCTTTTTTAATTTAATTTTATTCATAATATTTCTCCTTTTAGGCCGCAAACGAGAAATATTTTAGCACATAAAAAAATATAAGTCAACGAAATAATTTACAACTTGACATATAAATTGTATAATATATTTGGTGATAAGATGAAAAATATAATAATAATAAATGGTACTGGAGGATCTGGTAAAGATACATTTGTAGAATTTGTTTCAAAATATAGCAAGGTGTTTAATTTCTCATCTGTTGATAAAGTTAAAGAAGTTGCTAGGGTAATAGGATGGTCAGGTACTAAGAGTGAAAAAGATCGAAAATTTTTAAGTGATTTAAAAAAATTAACTACGGAATATAATGATATGTCATTTAATAGTATTAAAGATGCTGTTTCAAAGTTTTATAGTGATGATAATGAGATAATGTTTATACATATAAGGGAACCTGAAGAAATAAAAAGGGCTGTGAATAGCTTCAATGCTAAGACATTGCTAATAAAAAGAGATGGTCAAGAAATAATTAAAACAAATTATTCTGATGCTAATGTTGAAAATTATAATTATGATTATATTATTGAAAATACAACACTTGCTGATTTAGATTTACAGGCAAAGAAATTATGTAATATGATAATAAAAAATTAGATAATATCTTATCTAATTTTTTATTGTTTATATAGAAAAATTAATATAATAATTTTATTTTATTACCTTTGGTTTCAATGAATCCCTCATTTTTTAAATTTTTTATTTCTCTCATAAGTGCACTTCTATTGATACCAATAAAATCTGCTAAAACGGTATAGTTGAATGGTAAATATATGTTACTTGAACCTGATTTACTTCTTAGAAGATAGAAGTATTCAAGTAGCTTATCTCTTATAGATTTTTTTACGAGAATTTGTATTCTTTCGTTCTTTTCTCTCATTTTATCATTTAGTATAATAAATAAATTTTTTATAAATTGATTGTAATAACCTTTAGAATTTTCTGGATAGTTTAACAGAATGTTTTCATCAATGATAATTATTTGAGAATTTTCTTTTATATGAAATTCATATTCATTTGATTTTATGTATGACATTGATGAAGTTAAGATATCATTTTCATTTAATGTTTCTACTATAGTATCAATACCATTATAGTTATTTCTAATTATTTGAATGCATCCACTCATTATTATACATATTGTGTTTTTGTCCATAATCGTTTTAGATATATTATTATCTTTTTCTAGATTCATAATGTCTGCTCTAAGTAAGTTTAATAATTTATTTTTATTCTTTACATTTATATTATCAAATGGTTTAGTCATATTTACACGCCTTTCGTAAAAATTATATCATTTTTTATTAATTGTTGCAAATGCAACATTACATTTTATTAAAAAAGTGATATACTGGGATGCATAAAGTAGAGGAAGTAGGTGTAGATATGAAAATAATTAAAAGGGATGGACATATAGTAGATTATAGTCCAGATAAGATAGAAAATGCAATTAAAAAAGCTAATATGGAAGTTGATGAAGAAGATAGAGTAACAGAAACTCAAATCAGAAACATCATTAAATATATAGAAGGTTTAAAGAAAAAAAGAATGCTTGTAGAAGATATACAAGATATAATAGAAATGCGATTAATGGCTCTTGGTAAATATGTGCTTGCAAAACAATACATTACATATAGATATACAAGAGAACTTGTAAGAAGAAGTAATACAACAGATCTTTCAATTAAAGAATTGATTAATGGTGAAAGTGAGTATTGGAATACAGAAAATTCTAATAAAAATGCAACAGTAGTAACTACTCAAAGAGATTACTTAGCTGGAATTACATCAACTGATATAACAAGAAGATTTTTACTTCCAGAAGACGTAGTTAAAGCACATGATGAAGGTATTATTCATTTTCATGATGCTGACTATTTTGCACAAAATGCACTTCACAATTGTGATTTAATAAATTTAGATGATATGCTTCAAAACGGAACAAACATAAATGGAGTAATGATAGAAAAACCACATAGATTTTTAACAGCAATGACTATTGCTACACAACTTATAACAGCAGTAAATTCGTCACAATATGGTGGTTGTACAATAACACTTACAGATTTAGCTCCTTTCATTAGATCAAGCTATGAAGGTTATCTTAAAAAATACAAAAAAAGAGGTTTAAATAAAGAAACTTGTGAGAAATATGCTAAAGAAGATTTAGCAAAAGAAGTGACAGATGGTGTACAAACATTCCAATATCAAATAAATTCAATGACAACTACTAATGGACAAGCACCATTCTTATCAGTATGTATGTATTTAGGTGAAACAGACGAATACAAAGAAGAACTTGCTATGCTTATTGAAGAAGTATTAGTTCAAAGAACACAAGGAATGAAAAATGAAAAAGGCGTTTACATAACACCAGCTTTTCCTAAACTTTTATATGTACTTGAAGAAGATAATATGAATCCAAAAAGTAAATATTACTATTTAACTAAACTTGCAGCAAAATGTACTGCAAAAAGAATGGTACCAGACTATATATCTGAAAAAGTTATGCTTGAACTTAAGAAAAACGAAAATGGAGAAGGGGACTGCTATCCTTGTATGGGATGTCGTTCATTCTTAACACCAGATAGATCAATATCTCTTGGAAACATAGCCAAAGCAAAGAACTACAAAGAGGGTGTAGGAAAATACTATGGTCGTTTCAATCAAGGTGTTGTAACAATTAACTTAGTAGACGTTGCTTTATCATCATCTAAAGATATGGATGATTTCTGGCAAATCTTAGATGAAAGACTTGAGTTATGTCACAGAGCTCTACAAGCAAGACATAAAAGATTAAGCAAAGTAACAAGTGATG
>ONTJ01000022.1 GCA_900320735.1 uncultured Eubacteriales bacterium | reverse complement strand
TTATTTAATTTTTTTATTACTTTTTTATAATCATCTTTTTTACTTAGTATTGAAACTGATATTTTCATTAATCTACCTGCCTTTTCTCTTCAATAAATTTTTTATAATTTTCATATCTTTCTTTTAATATTATATTTTCTTCTATTTTTCTTTTTATTTCACATTCATCCTCATTTATGTGCATACAATCAGAATATTTACATTTATCTCTATATTCATTAAATTCTATAAAATTATCTCTTATATCTTCTTTAGACATATCAATAAAAGAAAGTGATGAAAATCCAGGAGTATCTGCAACAAGTCCATTCAACATTTCAAATAGCTCTACCACTCTTGTTGTATGTTTACCTCTACCAAGTGCTTCTGATATATCATTAGTATTCAAATTTAAGTTACCTAATTTGTTTATTAAAGTAGATTTACCCACGCCAGTTTGGCCTGTAAGAATAGTAACTTTATCGCTAAATATTTTTTTTAAATCTTCTATTTGATTATTAATAAATACTTCATATCCTATTTTTTTATAATACTTAATTATGTCATCAATATATTTTGTTTCTTTAAGTAAATCATATTTTGTAAAGCATATTATTGGTTTTATATTATTAAATTCTATTATAGTTAACATTTTATCTAATAAATTACTAGAAAAATCAGGTCTTATACAACTTGTTACTACAATTGCCTGATCAATATTAGAAACAGGTGGTCTAACAAGTTCATTTTTTCTTTTATCTATTTCTAATATTAATCTTTTATCTTCATCTACTAGAACATTATCTCCAACTAAAGGAGTAATATTTTTATTTCTAAATACTCCTCTAGCTTTACAGATAATTATATCTCCATTATCAAGTTTTACAGTATAGTCATTACTTAATATCTTAATTATTTTGCCCTTCATTGCTTTCCTCATCATTTTTGTATGGAACCATACCATCAGTATTGTTTTCTTCTTTTTTCTGTGTTTCCTTTTTTGTTACTGTTATTTTTAAGGTTGTTCTTTCGGCTATTTCAGAACCTGCTGCTCTTGACTGTGCTATTACGGTTCCTTCCTTATATGAACTATCTTCTTTTTCTTCTATTTCTAATTTTATTTCATATTGTTCACAGAATTTCTTTATTTCATCTACACTATATTTTTCTTTTACAAAATCAGGATATTCTTTAAGTACTTTTGGTAAATATAGTGTAATTGAATCACCTTTTACTAGTGTTATATCTTTTTCTATAGATTGTGAAATTATTAAATTTTCTTTTCCCTTATACTTACTTTTATCATCAACAATTTTATAATCTATAGTTACACTTAAGCCTTTAACTTCAAGCTCAGCTTGAACCTTATTATAATCTTTTCCTGTATAATCTTCTACGATTATTTTATTTGAACCAAGTGATTTATATATTACAATAGTTGCACCTTTTTTAACTGTCTCACTAGCTTTAGGTAATGTTTTAGAAACTTTTCCTTTTGCATATTCATCAGTATAATCTTCTTTTATTTTTGATGATACAACAAGTCCATATTTTTCTAATTCCAATGTAGCTTTTCTTATTGATAGTCCACTTACATTTGGAACTTTTACATCTGGTGTTCTAAATAACATAGGTATAATGATAAATACAAGTAAAAATAACGCTAATAAAGAACCACATATTATTATTAACCACTTTGTCACTTTATTCATCTTGCTATATTCTTTTTCAGATACTTCTTTAACTTCTAATTTTTCTGTTTCATCTTTTGATTTTTTTGAATCAGTTAATCCATCTTTTAGAGTATCCAATATCTTAGTTTCTTCTAAATCATCTTCTGGATATTTAAATTCTATTTTCTTTTCATTTTCCCTATCAATAGAAAGCGCACTTTTTAAATCTTCTTCAAGTTCCATAACACTTGAATATCTATTTTTAGGATTTTTTGCTGTACATTTATAAATAATATTTTCTACAGATTGAGGTACTTTAGGATTAACTTTTCTAATACTAGGCATTGGGTCTTTTATGTGTTTAAGTGCTATTTCAACAGCAGTTTCGCCTCTAAATGGCATTGTCCCTGCCAGCATTTCATAAAATAATATACCAAGTGAGTATATATCACTTTTAATCGTTGAACCTTTCCCTGCAGCTTGCTCAGGTGGCAAATAGTGTACTGATCCCATAACAGAATTTGTCTGAGTTAAATCTGCCGCATTAATAGCCATAGCTATACCGAAATCTGTTATTTTAACAAGTCCATCTTCAAGTACCATAATATTTTGTGGTTTTATATCTCTATGAATTATATATGAATTATGTGCAACAGATAGTCCCTGAGTTAATTGAATCATGATGTCTATTGCTTCAGGAATTGTTAAGTGTCCTCTTTTTTTAATTAGTTGTTTTAATGTTTTACCATCAATATATTCCATTACAATATAGAACACTCCATTTTCTTCACCAACATCATACATTTCAACTATATTAGGATGATTTAGTGAAGATGCACTAAGTGCTTCTCGTTGAAATCTTCTAACAAATTTTTCATCATTAGATAAATCGCCTCTAAGTATTTTTACTGCTACATTTCTTTCTAATATGGTATCGTATGCAAGATAAACATTTGCCATACCACCTTCACCAATAGATTTTATTATTTCATATCTATCGTTAATTTTATTACCCTTAGAAAACATTACTCATTTGCCTCCTTGTCATTCATTAAACAAGCAATTGAGATGTTATCAGTTCCACCTCTTATATTACTCTTTCTTATTAATTTTGTTACTTTTTCTTCGAGTGTACCATCACCTGTTAATACTCTTTCTATTTGAGTATTATTTAGCATTGTAGTAAGTCCATCAGAACAAAGCATAATCCCATCAACATCAGTATCAACATCAAATATATCTACTTCTGCAGGATTATTTGCACCAAGTGCTCTCATAAGAATATTTTTTCTTGGATGATGTTCTGCTTCTTCGGCAGTTAACTCACCAGATTCCACAAGTAAATTTACCAAAGTATGTGGTTTTGTAACCTTATATAATTTATTTTTTTTAAGTACATATCCTGATGAATCACCTACATTTGCAAAAAGTAAATAATCATTAGTAAATAGTGCTGCTACAAAAGTTGTTCCCATTCCTTTACTTTCTTCATATATAGCCGTATAATCAAAAATCGATTTATTAATTGCAGCTATTTCTTCTCTAAACCAGTTTACTGCTTTTGATTTGTCACCAACTGTTTCAAGTTCATTGAATCTATTTGTAATATGATTTACTGCCATAGAGGAAGCTACCTCTCCTGCTTTATGACCACCCATACCATCTGCTACTACGAGTAAATATTCATTATTTTTATTTTTTAAAATAGTTACGCTATCTTCATTATGATCTCTGACTTTACCAGTATCAGTTAAGAAAAATGATTTCATTTTACTTCCTCCTTTTTAGATCTTAGTTGCCCACATGCCGCAGATACATTTGATCCAAATTCCCTTCTTATTGTTACATTTATTTTATTCTTCTTTAGTATATCATAAAATCTACTTATTTGAGAAGCATCTGATCTTTTAAATCCAATATTATGAGTTTCATTGTATGGAATTAAATTAACATATGCATTTAATCCTTTAACTAAATCAGATAATTTTTCTGCACATTCATCCGTATCATTTATATTATTTAACATTATATATTCAAAAGTAACTTTTCTATTAGTAATATTAATATAATCTTTTACCGCTTTCATGATATCTTCAATCTTATATGCATTATTTATTTTCATAATTTTACTTCTTAATTCATTTGTAGGAGCATGAAGCGATATTGCAAGATTTGCACCTGAACATTCTTTTGCAAATTCATATATTTTTGGAACAATCCCACAAGTCGAAACAGTTATATGTCTTATTCCAATTGCAAGCGAATAAGGATCATTTACGATATTTATAAAATCAATAACATTATCATAGTTATCAAATGGTTCACCAATTCCCATAATAACTATATGTGATATTCTCTTCTTTATATCTTCCTGTGCTTGTATAACTTGCAAGAGCATCTCATCAGTTGTTAAATTTCTAATTTTTTTAAGTCTTCCACTTTCACAAAAAGCACAGCCCATATTACAACCAATTTGAGATGATATACATATACTTGTTCCATAATCATGATACATAATTACAGATTCTATTTTATTTCCATCGTCTAATTCAAATAAATATTTTTTAACATCAGTATCTTCTTCTTTTGCAACAATTTTTAATTTATTAAAATAAAAATCATTTTTTAAATTATTTATTGCTTCTTTATTTATATTACTTATTTCATCAAACGATTTAATATTTTTTCTATATAACCATTCAAAAATTTGAGTAGCTCTAAATTTTTTATCTTTTTTTGATATAAAATAATCTTCTAATTTTTTTCTAGTTATACCATATATGCTATTCATCTTTTCACTTCCTATTAATTAATTATAACATATTTAATCAAATAATAATTTATTTTATACACTTTACATATTTTTTTAATATTTTTTTTACATTTATTTTATATTAGAATATAATCCTTAAGCATGGAAAAATATATGAATTTTAAATATGTATAGAATATAAAAACTAAGAAATAATTTTTCTTAGTTTTTTATTTAAACCTTTTTCCAAGTAATTCAGTTTTATCTTTAATTCCATTTAAATAATCTCTAACATTCATTTTTTTCTTGCCTTCTATTTGAAGTTCTGTGATTATTATTTCTCCATCTAAAGTTTTTACTCCAATAGAATCATTATAAATATTTATTATTTCACCTACAGATGCATTTTTAGAACTATTACCTATTTTAGATGAATAAATTTTTATCTTTTTATCATCTAAATTAGCATATCCAACAGGCCATGGATTTAATCCTCTAATTTGATTATATATATCTTTTGTAGTTTTATTAAAATCTATTTTTTCTTCTTCTCTAGTAATATTATAAGCATATGTTACTTCACTTTCATCTTGTTTTGTTCTAGTTATATTATTATTTATAATATCAGGAAGTACTTTTATTATCATATTACTACCCAAAACACTTAATTTATCAAATAATGTACCTACGTTGTCATCATCTTCTATTTTTATTTCTTCTTGATAGATAATATCCCCTGAATCCATTTTTTCATCCATATACATAATAGTTACACCTGTTTTATCATAACCATCGATTATAGCTTTATGAATAGGAGCTCCTCCTCTTAATTTTGGTAAAAGTGAAGCATGTATATTTATACATCCATATTTTGGATAATCAAGTAACTCTTTTGGAATAATTTGTCCATATGCACATGTTATTATTATATCAGGATTTAAATCTATTATTTCTTTATAATCATTTCTTATTTTAATAGGTTGTAAAACTTTAATATTGTGTTTTAATGCAAATTCTTTCACAGGAGAAAACCTTATTTCTTTTTTTCTTCCAATTTCTTTATCAGGTTGCGTAACTACTGCAATAATGTCATATTCATTATTTAATTTTTCAAGTGGGCCTACACTAAAATCAGGAGTACCCATATATACTATTTTTATTTTTTTCATATTATCACCTTAAAATAAATTTATTACATCTTTAATTGTTACTAGAACCATTAATCCCATTAAAAGCATGAAGCCTATCATATTTACCATACCTTCAACCTTTGGATTTATCTTTGATCCTTTTATTTTTTCTATAAGTAGAAATAAGACTCTCCCACCATCAAATGCTGGAAATGGAAGTAAATTCATAAATCCTATATTTATAGAAAGATAAGCTGTTAAATATAATATCATTTGAAATGAATTTCTAACACTATCTACTACGCCATATATACCAACAGGTCCAGATAAACTATCAACACCTATTTTACCTGTAAATAAGCTCTTAATTACAATTATCATTGATTTATAAATTGAAACAAATTTTTCTTTAGCATATTTTATAGCAGGAATAATTCCTTTTTCATTTTTTAACTTAACACTTATACCATAATAATACTTATTATCTTCTTTATCTAATTTAGGAGTCAATGTATATTTTTTTTCATTTTCTCCTTTTTTTATAGTAACATTAATTTTTTCACCATTTGTATTTAGTGCTAGGTATAGTTGTATATCATCAAAATTTCTTACTTTTTTATTATCTATTTTAGTTATTATATCTCCATCTCTTGCACCTGCTTGATAAAGTGCTCCATCCTTTGGTAAATTATCAAGCTTATTACTAGTTTCAACTGTACCATACATTAACCCCATTATAAAAAGAAGTAATATTCCTAATATGAAATTATTCATCGCCCCAGCTACCATTACTAAAAATCTTTGCCATAAAGTTTTATTTGACAATTTCATGTTTTCAGGAACTAATCTATCATCAGTTGCTTCTTCACCTGCCATTAAAACATAGCCACCAAGTGGAATAAGCTTAATCATATATTTAGTTTCGTCATTTTTTCTTTTAAAAGAAAATAATTTTGGACCAAACCCAATTGAAAATTCATATACATATATTTTATTCTTTTTTGCAAATATAAAATGACCAAGTTCATGAATAAAGATAATCAATCCAAGTATTACAATAAATATAAAAAATGTCATATTAAGTCTCCTTTATCTTTTAGCTTGTTTACTTAATGCATCTTTTGCAGCCTCTTGTTCTGCATCTTTTTTACTTCTATCTTTACCTCTTCCAAGTATTACCCCATCCATTGAAACAATTGCTGTAAATATTTTATTATTTGATGGTCCTTCTTCTTTTTCTATTGTGTATATGCATCCTTTTTTATCAGATTGAAGCAATTCTTGAAGTTCTGATTTATAATCTCTTAAATAATAATCTTCATTATTTTCAATTGCTTTAATAACTACGTCATATACTATTTTCTTGCATTTATCTAGTCCATAAGTTAAATATACTGCTGCTAAAAAAGCCTCAAATACATCCGCTAAAATGGCTTTTTTATCTCGCCCACCAGTTGCTTCTTCACCTTTTCCTAATTTTAGGTATTTGTTAAACTCCAATTTTTTAGAATATTCATATAATGCATTTTCGCAAACATAATTTGCTCTTATCTTTGTCATTTGTCCTTCTTTTAAATGTTCATTTACATATAAATATTCACTTACTAAAAAGTCTAATATTTTATCACCTAAAAATTCTAATCTTTCATAATCCTCGCCTTTTTTCATTTCATTAACATATGATGAGTGAGTAAAGGCTCTGACTATTAATTTATTTTCTAAATCAATATTATATTTTTCTAATATATTCATTTTCCTCACCAATATAATTTTACCACAATTTTACTTAAAATTAAATAATAGTGTTCACATTAATAAATTTTATGTTAAAATTATATTGGGGTATAACATTATGAATAAACTTATGATAAAATTAATAAAGCTTTACCAAAAAACACCTCTTCAAATGCATAATTCATGTAGATTTTATCCAACTTGTTCAAATTATGCGATTGAAGCATATGAAAACTATAATTTTTTCAAAGCAACCAAATTAATGATCAAAAGATTATTAAAATGTAGACCTTTTGGTAAATATGGATATGATCCATTGCCTAAAAAAATGGAGGTAAAAAAATGAAAAAGATAATTAAACGTATTTGTGTGATTGCTGCTGTATTTATGCTTAGTGGATGTTTAAATAAAGACTCTATGGAAGATATAAATATTTATACTAGTTTCTATCCTATAGAATATGTTTCAAAAAGTTTATATGGAGATTATGCTAATATAATAAGTATGTATCCTGACAATATAAATCCTTATACATATAAATTAACTGCTAAACAAATAAAGAATTTTAGTAATGCAGATCTAATTATATATAATGGTTTAGATATAGAAAAAGAATATATAGTAAAAATGTTAAATTCAAATAGAAAACTAAAAATAATTGATTCAACTGCTAAAATAGAATATTCAAATGAAATGGATGAAATATGGATTAATCCATCAAATATGATTACAATCGCACAAAATATTAGAAATGGTTTAAAAGAATATATAAACAGTAGTTATCTTCAAAGCAAGATTGAAGAAAACTATGATGATCTTAAATTAAAACTTTCTACAATAGATGCTAATATAAAAGAAGCAGTTGCAAATGCTAAAAATACAAATATTATAATAGCTGATGATGATTTAAAAGCACTATCTAAATATGGATTAAATATTATTTCGATTGATGAAGATACAATTACAGATAAATCTTTAGCTGATGCAAAAAGTTTATTAAACCGTAAAGAATGTAATTATATTTTTGTAAAAAAGGGATTTACTGAAACACAAACTTTGAAAGATTTAAAAGAAAAATACGATGCTAAATATCTTGAAATAGATACTCTAAATAATATATCGATAACTGATAGAAATGATAATAAAGATTATATTACAATAATGTATAATAATATTGATAATTTAAAAGAAGAACTTTACTAGTTCTTCTTTTTATTTTAATAAATATATTAATATCATACCTAATACACCAAGTGTATTTTGCAAAAAATGAAATGATATATTTGTAAATAAATTATTTGTTTTATAATATAGACTTGCTAGAAACATACCAAGGGATGAATAAACAAGTACATATGAGAATTCAGATAATGTTTTAGAATCATCAATAACATGTAATAATCCAAACAATACACCACTTGTTATTATAAATAAATATTTACTTTTAATGAACTTTCTAAATACTCCTCTAAATAATAATTCTTCAGCAAATGGTGCATATAACATAGAAAGTAATGCTATAAATATTGGATATACCCCAAACATAGTTTGAAGATTTTCTTGATTATTAGATTGAGATGTATTTGTAACTATACTCAATATTATGCCAATTATCATTGTTACTACTAATGATTTTAACCATGTCTTAACTGTAAGTGTCATATATTCTCTAAAATATTCCTTGAATATTTTAAAATCATGAACTAATTGTTTTCTAAAACATAGAATCATTATAACAAGTATTGCAGCATAAACAAGTAAATTTATATAAAAACCTGTTATATAGTTTGGCAAAACAAACATTAGTAACATACACATAATAAATCCTATCAAGCAAATATATTTATTGGTAAATTCCTTATATTCAATTTTCGGTATTTCTCTCTTTGGCATCTTCTTTCTATCAAGTGTAGAATAAGCAATTATTCCAAGTACACCAGATATAATATTAACTATAAAAAATAAAATAGCCCAAAATAAAATTCCTCTATAGTGCTTATCTAAATCAATTTTTTTACTAAATATCAATATTAAGTTATATATAATACCAATTGGAACTAGTGCTACTAATATGTAACTAATTACGTTTAAAAATCCATAGTCAATTTCAATATTTTGATTAACCAGTTTATCCATATTAATTTTACTAAGTAAAAAATAATCTAGTATAAAGTATAAAATAATACAAATAACAGACCATAATAATAATTTTTTCTCTTTTCTCATAAATTCCTCCTACTATGATTATTATATCATTTTAATTTAAAATTTTCTACCAAAATTACATCTTCACCTATTTTACTTATCTGTTCATAGTATATTTCAATATCGTCATTATTAGAAAATAATGATGAAAATTTTTTCTTTTCTAATATAAAAGATATTATTTTACCTGTTTCCGGTTCGATCTTAACATCTATTATATTTCCAATTTTAACACCCGTATCAACATTAATAACATCTTTATTTTGAATTTCAGATAATCGCATAAATACTCCTTTAATAAATTATATTAAATAAAAAATAGAAAATTACAAATTGTAATTTTCTATTTCAAAGTTTTGCTTTTTATTTTGTTTTTTTCTTCGCTATACATTTCAGTTACAATACGACACCAAATTTCATACATTTCTAAACCTTTTGATGGTGATACGTTTTTTCTGATAAATTTGATTAAATATTTGATTTTTTCTACGTCTATTTCGTGTTTAAATTCACCCTTAACAGCAGCAATAAAATCACGATATTTTAAATCTTGATATTTAATAAATATATCATATAATTCTAGCGATTGATATTTACTTTTGTTATATATTGCATAACTTGCTCTACTTTCATCCATGTACATAAACTCACACCTCTCACAACGAGGAATATTGTATCACATATTCAAAAAAAATACAAATAATTATCTTTTAACTACAATTTCGCAGGCTTTATTGTATGCCGAATTGTTATTTATAGACTCATTTCTTATCATAATACATACTATAAA
Source organism: uncultured Eubacteriales bacterium (assembly GCA_900320735.1). Lineage (GTDB taxonomy): Bacteria > Bacillota_I > Bacilli_A > RF39 > UBA660 > CAG-433. The sequence goes on along the minus strand of ONTJ01000022.1, from coordinate 1,987 downwards.
TACAACTGCAATTACGAAAACTGATAAATATTGAAAAAATTCTTTCATACATAAACACCTCTTTCTTTTTTACTGATTTAATATTATCACGAACAATTGTTTGTGTCAATATTTTTTCGAACAATTGTTTGACATTTTACATTTTGTATGTTAAAATATATTTGTAAGTTAAAAAGGAGTATATTTTATATGGAAAAATTAACTAGTAAACAAAATCAAGTACTTGATTACTTAAAAAAATTTATGGCTAAGAAAGGCTATCCACCAACTGTAAGAGAAATTGGTAGTGCACTTAGTTTATCTTCCCCTGCAACAGTACAAGCACATCTTAATACACTTTCTGACAAAGGATATATAAGAAAAAATAATTCAAAAAATAGAGCTATTGAACTTCTTGTAAAAAATGAATATGAAATAGAAGATGTTGTCGATGTACCTTTACTTGGTAAAGTTACCGCAGGTAGCCCTATCGAAGCAATAGAAATGCCAGATGAATTTTTCACATTGCCAACATATTTAATTCCTACTCATAAAGAAGTGTTTACTCTAAAAGTTTGGGGGGAATCAATGATCAACGCAGGTATACATGATGGTGATATTGTAATAGTTCAAAGACAAGTTAATGCAAATAATGGTGATATTGTAGTTGCCATGAATGAAGATAATGAAGTTACATTAAAAACTTTTTATAAAGAGAATGGTTATTTTAGATTACAACCAGAAAATGATACAATGAGTCCGATAATATTAGATAAAGTTACAATAATTGGTAAAGCCATTGGCTTATATAGAAAAATGTAAAAAGGAACTTTTAAGTTCCTTTTATCTATATAAACGCTTTTGCGAAGCGTACTAATTAATTATATTAATTTAATTAATTATTATGCTTTTTTATTATGCTCATTTCTATAATAATATATGCTACTTAATTTAAATTAGTGAATATTATTTTTTGAAAATATTTAAACCAATACTCATTACCTTTTTCATTATTATATTCTTTACTGCAAAAATAAAGAATTACTCTACTTTTTATGTAATTCTTTAACTTTTTCTCTTTTTAATAATTCTTGGTAAACCATTATTACAAAATCATCTTGAAGTGTTAAACCTGACTCAATATTTTTAGTATACTTACCATTTCCAAGTGGTGAAAATACTATAACATGTGATTTTTCTTTTCTATCGATCATATTATCTAATGGCTTTGTACATTTTAATATAAAAACACCATCTATATATTCTATTGTTAAATAACTAACACTATTTCTACTCCATTCATCATCAGGATTGTAATAACAATCACTGTACCAAATTAACTTATTATTGCTTTTACAACTTTTTAAGTTTTCATCTTCGTTAAATCTATATTGCTGAGACATAATATTTTTTAATGATTCAAATAAATCCATATCTTTTGTTATAGTAATTAATTCACTATTATTAAAATACCAAATACATTCATCAGCAAGATAATCTATATACATTACCATTTCATTTGCATCTTCGTTTATAAATTCTATTCTACTTCCGTTTATTATTTTTCTCATAAAACCACATCCGCTTGTTAACTATTATATCATACCAATTCATATTCTCGAACAACAATCCTTTCATCTGAACAATATTCTATTACAAATCTATTTTCTCTCTTACAGATTAAAATCCCCATAGTAGTATTGTTACTTATTTCTTTTACATTTTTATCTATGTAATTCATATACTTTTGAACTTGTGATATATATTCAGCTTTAAACTCAGTTACTTTTAATTCGATTACTACATAACAATTAAACTTTATATTAAATAATAGTAAATCTATATAATGATTTCTATCACCTATTTTGATTTTATATTCGCTTCCTATAAAACTAAATGAATTACCAAGTTCTTTCATAAAAGATTCAATATCTTCCAATATTAAATTTTGTAATGCTTTCTCAGTAACTATTTCAATATTATTTTTATTTCTGATTATTATAGGATT
>ONTJ01000017.1 GCA_900320735.1 uncultured Eubacteriales bacterium | reverse complement strand
TGGACAACAACACCATGGACTTTAATGGCTAACGTTGCTATATGTGTTAATCCAGATCTTACTTATATAAAAGTAGAATCTATGGGGTATAAATTTATTTTAGCAGAAGAACTTGCAAGTAAAGTATTAGGAGATGAATATAAAGTACTTGAAACATATAAAGGTACTGATTTAGTTGGTATGAAATATGAACAATTAATGCCATTTGCAAAAGTAGAAGGAAAATGTCATGAGGTAATTGCTGATAATTATGTAACTGCAACTGATGGTACTGGTATAGTTCATATTGCACCTGCTTATGGTGATGATGATAATAGAGTATGCAGAGAAAACGGTATTGGTTTTGTAAATCCAGTTGGTTTAGATGGATGTTATACTACAGGTCCTTGGGAAGGTAGATTAGTAACTGATCCTGAACTTGAAATAGATATAATCAAATGGTTAAAAGAAAATGATAAATTATTTAAAAAAATTAAAATAACACATGATTATCCTCATTGTTGGAGATGTCATTCACCATTAATTAGTTATCCAAAACCAGCTTGGTATATAGAAACTACAAAATATAAAGATAAAATAATAGAAGCTAATAAGAAGATAAGCTGGCATCCAGATTATGTTGGAGAAAAAAGATTTAACAACTGGCTTGAAAATATGGTAGATTGGGGAATATCTAGAAATAGATATTGGGGTTGTCCACTTCCAGTATGGACAAATGCTGATACTGGTGAAATATATGTAGTAGGTTCAAGAGAAGAATTAGATAAATTAAAAGTAGAAGATATTAATGTCTATGAACTTGAACTTCATAGACCATATATAGATAATGTACATATCAAATCACCAAAAACAGGAGATATACTTACAAGAGTAACAGATGTACTTGATGTATGGTTTGATTCAGGTGCTATGCCTTATTGTCAATTCCATTATCCATTTGAAAATAAAGAATTATTTGAAAGCCAATTTCCAGCAGATTTTATCGCAGAAGGTGTTGATCAAACAAGAGGTTGGTTCTATGTACTTTTAGTAATATCTGTAATAATATCAGGTGAATCAAGTTTTAAAAATGTTGTAGTAAATGACATGGTATTAGATGCTAAGGGTAAGAAAATGAGTAAATCTACTGGTAATGTAGTAGATCCAACTAAGGCATTAACTGAATATGGTGCAGATGAAGTTAGATGGTATATGTTATATGCATCACCAGTATGGACTCCACTTAAATATGATAATGCAGGTATTAAAGAAGTTCATTCTAAATTCTTTAATCCACTAAAAAATACTTATACATTCTTCCAAACATATGCAAATATAGATGGAATAGATATTGATAATGCATATGTTGATTATAAAGATAGACAAGAAATTGATAAGTGGTTATTATCTAAATATAATAACTTAGTAAAAGAAGTAAGAAAAGAATTTGATAATTATGATTTAAATAATGTTGTAAGATTGATTACAAATTTTGCAAGTGAAGATTTATCTAACTGGTATATAAGAAGAAATAGGGATCGTTTCTGGTCTTCTAAATTAGATAATGATAAAAAGAGTGTATATATAACAACTTACGAAGTATTAGTAGGAATATGTAAATTAATCGCACCAATCGCACCATTTGTGTCAGAAGAATTATTTACTAAATTAACAGGTAAAGAATCTGTTCATTTAGAAGATTATCCAGAAGTAAATGAAAAATATATTGATGTTAAATTAGAAGAAAAAATGGATTTAGTAAGAGATTTAATATCACTTGGTAGAAATGTTAGAGAAGAAGTTAAAATAAAGGTAAGACAACCAATAAGTGAAGTTATATTAGATGGTAAAAATGAAGCAGTTATATCTGATTTAACTGATTTAATAAAAGAAGAATTAAATGTTAAAAATGTAACATTTGCTCCTGACTTAACTGAGTATATGACACTTTCTATTAAACCAAACTTTAGAGAGTGTGGTAAGATGTTTGGTAAAGAAATAGGTAGTTATGCTGCGTTACTTGAAAGTCTTTCTCAAGATGAAATAAATATGCTTGAAAATAATAACGAAATAGTAAAAGAATTTAATGGTAGCAGTTTAACAATCACACCAAATATGGTTGATATCAGAGTATCATCTAAAGAAGGTTATGATGCTGCTAATATGAATAATAATTTCATTGTGATAGATACAAAATTAACAGAAGATTTAATTATGGAAGGTATAGCAAGAGAACTTGTTTCTAAGGTACAAAATTTAAGAAAAGAAAAAGATTTTAATGTTGCTGATAGAATAAATATATATTACTATGGTGATATAGATTTAGTAATAGATAAATTTAATGAATATATTAAAAACGAAACTTTATCAGTATCTATAGAAAAAAAAGATAATTTAGATATAGAATATGATTTAAATGGTAAGTTAGTTAAATTGGATGTAGAAAAAGTTAATAAATAATTATTAACTTTTTAAAAAGAGTATAAATAAAACTATGAATATTATTTAAAACATGGTAAAATTATTATGTAAGGTATGACAGTTGTTTTGTAGTATTAAAAAGATGTAAGTATTATGAGTATATTAAGAATATAGGAGAATAATTATGTCAACACAAAGCATGATGTTAAGAAAAATTAAAGAAATTAATATAAGTAAGCTTAATAAACTTGCAGGTGATATTGCAAGGAAAAATAATAAATCTATCTTTTATGTAAAAATGGATATGTTTATTAACTTCGTTCGTCTAGGGATTGGATATACTGATTATTTAAAAGGTGATTATATTAATTTAAATAAAAATCAGAAAAAAACATTTGTTACTACTAAGTCATTTTATAAATTACTTAGTTATCTAAATGATAAAAAATATTTAGCAACTATGTCTGATAAGATAATATTTAATAAAATATTTAATAAATATTTAGGAAGAAAATGGATTGATTTAAGAGTAACAAATATTGACAATTTTAAAAAATTTATTAAAGAAAATAATGTATTATTTGCTAAGCCACCAAAAGATTTTGGTGGCCATGGCATCAAAAAAATAATCGTATCTGATATAGATGATATAAATAAATTGTATGATGAATTAAAACAAGAGGGGTTATATTTACTAGAAGAAGAAATAATTCAAATAGATGAATTAAGTAAAATAAATCCTTTTGCAGTTAATTCATTTAGAGTTGTAACTCTAGTTAAAGATGGAAAGCCACATATCCTTGCAAACGCACTTAGGATAAATATAGATGAATCTGTTGCAATTGGATGCTCTGATGCATATATGAGACTAAGTGAGGATGGGAAAATTTCAAGTAGAGTAGTAGATGATGTCGCAAATATCTATGAAGAACATCCTATTACAAAAATTAAATTTAAAGATGTAAAGATTCCTTATATAAAAGAAGCTTTTGATCTTGCACTTAAGGCTGCTATGGAAGTTCCAGAAGTAAGATATGTTGGATGGGATATTGCAATAACCAAAAATGGACCAGTAATTGTAGAAGGCAATGAGTATCCAAGTTATGGTGTTGTACAATATTATTTATTTAATAATGAACATGAAGGGCATCTCAAAAAAATCGCTGATATACTTGGCGATGAGATGAAAAAAATAGGATTATGAAAAAGAAACTTAGAAAAAATACGTTTATTCAGGGGACTTTAATATCGTCTTCACTATTGATATTTATAAAAATACTTGGTGCATTATACGTAATACCATTTTATAAAATAATTGGTACTGGTGGAGGGACATTATATAGTTATGCATATAACATATATACTTTGTTTTTAAATATTTCTACAGCAGGAATACCAGTTGCTATGAGCATGATAATTAGTGAATATTTAGCACTTGGAATGTATGATGCAAAGGAAAGAGCAAAGAAAGTAGGTACTAAAGTTATTACATTACTTTCCATAATATCCTTTGTTATAGTATTTTTTGGATCATCATATTTTGCAAGATTTTTATTATCTGACATGACAGGTGGACATAGCGTATCTGAAGTATCATTAGTTATAAAAATAACATCATTTTGCCTTCTAATAATACCATTTTTAAGTATAATAAGGGGATATCTTCAAGGACATAAGTTTATAACAGTAACATCATTTTCACAAGTGATAGAACAAATAGTTAGAATAATAGTTGTCCTTTTAGGTTCATATGTAAGTATTAGAATATTAAAATATAGTACAGATATAGGTGTGTCTGTAGCTTTAACAGGAGCATTCTTTGGAGGCCTTGCTGCTTATATTTATTTGAGATTAAAAATTAAAAACAATAAAGAATTATTTCCTAAGCCAAATAAAAAAGATGATATTCCAAATAAAAAAATATTTAAGAAAATTATTGGATATTGTATACCTATAGTTATGATAGCTATTATTGATAATATTTATAGTTTAATAGATATTAAATTAATTGTAAAAGGACTTAATATGGTAGGCTATAGTGTACTAGAAGCTCAAACAATTTCTGGTATAGTAGCTACTTGGGCACCAAAAATATGTACAATAATAATTGCAATTTCGGTTTCACTTATAACAAATATAATTCCACATGTAACATCTAGTTATGCGAAAAAAGATTATGTAGAAGTTAATAATAGAATAAATCAAGCTCTATCCACAATGATTATATTAACTGTGCCAATGACTGTTTTATTAATATTACTTTCAAAAGAATCATATTATATATTCTATCAATATAGTAAATATGGTTCGACTATATTATGTTTTTCAGCATTATGTCATTTATTTTTAGGCGTATGGAGTGTATTTAACAGTGTACTTCAAAGTTTAAAGAAATTTAAAATTATTTATATCAATTCAATAACTGGTCTTTTATGTAATATTTTATTAGATATTCCAATGATATTACTTTTAAATAAATTTGGCTTACCAGCATATGTTGGTACTATAATTGCAACATGTATAGGTTATAGCATATCTATACTAATAGTAGTATGTTATTTGAAGAAAAATATGAACTTCAAATTTAAAGCTACATTTAATATAATAAAAAAGATAATATTGCCAACAATATTAATAATCGCAGTTATATATATACTTAAGAAATTAGTTGTATTTGATTACAATATGATTAATTCATTTGTATCACTTATTTTCTACGGTATGCTTGGATCAATTATATTTATATTAATCACATATAGGAATAATGCACTTAAAAGTGTATTTGGAGAAAATTTTCTAAGTGTGTTAACTAAAAGATTTAAGAAATAATAATAAGGAGTAGTATATGAAGATAGTATTAATATTTTGTAAATTAGTTAGTTTCATACTAAAAAAGATAGGAAGAGGTTCTACTTTTCCAGGGCAACTTGCTTATAAATTAAATAAAAACATAGGAAATTATTTTAAATTACCAGAGTTAGTAATTGCCGTAACTGGCAGTGCAGGTAAAGGTAGTAGTACAAAAATAGTTGTAGATGTACTTGAAGGTGATAATAAAAAAGTAATATATAATAAGACTGGTAGTAATATGCTTCCTGGGATACTTAGTCTTTTAATAGAAGAATCTAATCTAAAAGGTAAGGTAGATGCAGATGCATTAATACTTGAGGTTGATGAGAGATATACTAAAAAAGTATTTGATATTGTAAAACCAAAATATGTAATAGTTACTAATGTTTCACGAGATCAACCACCAAGGCACGGTCATTTTGATTTAGTGCTTGGTAAGATAAAAGAAGCCCTAAATAAAGATATGCATCTAATTTTAAATGCAGATGATCCATATATAAGAAAACTTAATTTATCTGATGAATATAATGTTACTTATTATGGAATAAATAAGAATAATTTATCTTACACTGAAAATAAATTTACATCACTTAATATGTATTATTGTCCTAAATGTCATTCAAAGTTAAAATATAATTATTACAATATTGATATGCTTGGTGATTACTATTGTGATAATTGTGAATTTAAAAGACCAAACATATCATATTTAGCAGATGAGATTGATTTAGACAATAAATATATGATTGTAAATAATCATAAAATACAAATTGCATTTAATATTATATATTATGCATACAATATACTTGCAGCATATAGTTTATGTTCATTAATTAAAGTGGATGAAGATAAAATTAGTAATATAATTTCATCTATGGAAAATAATAAAAAATTAAATATGACATATAAATTTAATGATAATAATGTATATGTATTAAATAATAAAAATGAAAATAATCTAACATTCAATGAATCAGTACTTTTTACTTATAATAAAAAGAGTAATAGAGTTATAGTTATTGGATGGAAAGAAATAAGTAGAAGATACAAATTTAATGATATGTCATGGTTATATGATATTGAATTTGAACTTTTAAATGATGAATATACAACTAAAGTTATCTGTGTAGGAAGAGATAGATATGATATTGCTACTAGAATGAAATATGCAGGTTTTGATAAAGATAAAATTAAAATATATGATAATTTAGAAAGTGCTAAAGATGAAATAAAGTCATCTGATGCTGATATATTTGCTATACTTAATTTTGATTATATAAATCCATTTAATGAAATGATGAAGGAGGAATAATTATGGAAATAAATATATTACATCTTTATTATGATTTAATGAATTTATATGGTGAAAGTGGTAATGTAAAAGCTCTTATGAATGCTTTTTCATCGCAAGATATTAATACTAATATAGATTATCTAAGTATTGAAGATGAGATTGATTTTAATAAATATGATTTGATATATATAGGTAGTTCTACTGAAGAAAATCAGATGGTTGCATTAAATGATATAATGAAATATAAAGATAAATTATATAAGTACATAAATGATAATAAATTTATTTTATGTACTGGTAATAGTCTTGAACTTTTTGGAAGTAAAATAAATGATATAGATGCTCTTAAAATATTTGATTATAAATCAAAATATGTAGATAAAAGGATTGTAGGAGATTATATAAATGATACTATATTTAATAAAATAATTGCTTTTCAAAATAGAGGAAGTAAACTAGAAGATAATGATATTCCTTTTATCGAAAAAGAAATAGGAGTAAATTATAATAATTTTTATGGTACATATTTAATTGGTCCTCTTCTTGTAAGAAATCCTAATATAACTGAATATTTTGTAAAAGAGATAATTAAATTAAAGTATAAGGATTTTGATTTTAAGAATTTTGATTTTAGATTAGAAGAAGAAGCAAGAAATAATTATTTAAAAAATTACTATGAATAGTAATTTTTTTTAATATATTAAATTAAATAATATGATATAAATGATAATAGATATAATTATATTAATTATTCTAAATAACAGGTATATTGTATATATTATCTTTTCATTTATACTCATTATCTGCATATGAATACTAAAACTACCAAAAGTAATTATTATAATTATTATTAATCCTTTTATAAATGCACTATAATTAGTTATAGAAATATTATATATTCCAGATGAAAATTCTATAATACCAGTTAAAAGAGAATTAAATGGTTCAGTTAAATTAAACATATTTGTAAATAATGAATTAATGACAGAAAAAAATAGTATATTTGAAAATACCATAGAAATAGTATAAATGGTATTTTTTATTGAAGAGTAATATATTTGAAGAAAAGAATATGATTTAATATCATCATATTTTTTATTATTTATATTATTCTTATTTCTTAAAGCAAATCCAATAATTATATTAGATATATATTGTGATATAAGTATTATTATAGATAATTTAATATCTTTTAAATATATACTTCCAGTAGTTACAATTATGAATATAGGATTAGTAAAATTAGTATACAGTATTAAATTATTTAAGTTTTCATTATTATTAAGCATGGATGCATTATTTGGATAACCACTTATCATAGATAATAAAAATATTACTACATCTTTATCACATATATTAAATATTTTTTTAAATATATTTTTAATTATTTTTGGAATGTATTTATCAAATCTAAGTTTTAATAAAATATTATTAATTAGTATAGATAAAAATAAAGTTGGCATTAAGTTATATAAGCAAATATTTATGCTCATAACAAAACTATCAATAACTATAGATGAGTTTGATAATATAAATATTTCTATAATTAAAAATAATATTATTAATAGTATATTAAAATATTTTTTCATAATATATATTATGAAAAAATCATAATAATATTAAAGTAACAAATTTAATTTTTCTTTTATTTTATGGGAATATTTGATATAATTTATAAAGAGGTAGTATTATGACAAGAGATGAAGTAGATAAAAGTAAGATAACACCAATGATGAGACAATATTTAGAAATAAAAGAAGAAAATGTAGATAATATATTGTTTTTTAGACTTGGTGATTTTTATGAAATGTTTTTTGAAGATGCGATTACAGCTTCAAATGAACTTGAATTAACTTTAACTGGAAAAAGTTGTGGTCTTGATGAGAGGGTTCCAATGTGTGGTATACCATATCACTCTGCAACTATATATATAGAAAAACTAATCGAAAAAGGATATAAAGTTGCGATATGTGAACAAACAGAAGATCCTAAGAATGCTAAAGGAATAGTAAAAAGAGACATAGTTCAAGTAATAACATCTGGAACTAGAATGAATAGTGATTTTATTGATGATGGTTCTAATAATTTTATTGGAGCTATATTAGATTTAAAATATTGTTATGTTGTGTGTTACTGTGATATAACAACAGGTGAGGTATATTCTTTTATAAAAGAAAGAGATAATGATCTACTACTTAATGAAATACTAGAAAGAAATATTAAAGAAGTAGTCGTTAATACTGATTTTGATAAAATGTTGTTAGATACTTTAAAAAGAAATTATAATATTACTATATCTTTATATAATAATACTAATACTATTAATGATTATTCATCTGTTTATGAAAATATAAAAGATGAAAGAGTAATTTGTGTAATAAAGTATATGTTATCATATTTAGAAAATACTCAAAAAAGAAGTTTAAGTCATTTACAACCTGCAAATATAGTTTTAGAAGATTCATTTATGAAAATGAATTTAAGTACTAAACGTAATCTAGAACTAGTAGAAAATATAAGAACTAAAGAAAAAAAATATTCTTTATTATGGCTTCTTGATAAGACTAAAACTGCTATGGGTAGTAGAAGGCTTAAAAGTTATATATTAAATCCTATAGTAGATAAAAACAAGATAGAAGAAAGACAAAATATTGTTGAAACATTAATGAAGGAATTTATTTTAAAAGATGAATTAAGAGAGTATTTATCATATATATATGATCTAGAAAGATTAATTGGTAAGATATCATTTGGATCTGCAAATGCTAGAGATTTATTACAACTTAAATCATCATTTAAAGTTTTACCAAGTATAAATGAAATATTAAAGAAAATAAACTATAAACAAATAGATACTTTTAATGATTTATATAATTTATTAGAAAATTCAATATATGAAGATGCACCATCTACTCTAAAAGAAGGATATTTAATTAAAGAAGGCTATAATACGGAATTAGATACTCTTAAAGATTCAAGAAAAGGTAATAAAGATTTTATATCTAAACTTGAAAATGAGGAGAAGGAAAAGACTGGAATTAAAACATTAAAGGTTGGATATAATAGAGTATTTGGATACTATATTGAAGTATCCAAAGCAGCATGTAAAGAACTAAAACCTGAATATGGATATGAGAGAAAACAGACACTTGCTAATTGTGAAAGATTTATAACACCATTATTAAAAGAAAAAGAAACTTTAATACTTGGTGCAGAAGAAAAGATAATTAATCTAGAATATGATTTATTTATTGAGATTAGAGATACAATAAAAAAATACATTCCGAGTGTACAAGAACTTGCACGTACATTAAGTGAGATAGATGTTCTTTCATCATTTGCACTTGTTGCAGAAGAAAATAATTATATAAAACCAATTTTAAATGAAGAAAATATAATTGATATAAAAGATGCTAGGCATCCTGTAATCGAAAAAGTACTTATTAATAGTGAATTTGTATCAAATGATATAAAGATGAATAAAGAAGATACAATTCTTTTAATTACAGGACCTAATATGGCAGGAAAGTCTACTTATATGAGACAAATGGCTATTATATCTATAATGGCTCAGATTGGATCATTTGTGCCTGCTAGCTATGCTAATATACCAATATTTGATAAGATTTTTACTAGAATAGGGGCATCTGATGATTTAGTTTCAGGTGAGTCTACGTTTATGGTGGAAATGATGGAAGCAGGAAGTGCAATTAGTAATGCAACAAAAAATAGTTTAATTTTATTTGATGAACTTGGAAGAGGAACTGCAACATATGATGGTATGGCACTTGCTGCAGCTATAATTGAATATATCCATGATAAAGTAGGTGCAAAAACATTTTTCTCAACACATTATCATGAACTTACTGATTTAGAAAAAACACATAAGCATTTAAAAAATGTACATGTATCAGCTAAAGAAGAAAATGGCAACTTAGTATTTATGCATAAAATTGAAAATGGTAGTGTAGATAAGAGTTATGGTATCCATGTTGCTAAACTTGCAAATTTGCCAAATGAACTTATAGACAAGGCATCAGAAATACTAAAGAAATATGAAAAAGAAAGTAAAAAAGTAAGTAGCAATGTTGAACAAATTACATTTGATTTAGTACAAACACAAAAAAGTAAAGTAGAAGAAGAATTAGAAAAGATAAATCCAATTGAAATGACACCTATTGAGGCAATTAATACTTTATATGAACTTAAACAAATAATGAAACAATAGGTGTAATATGAATAATTTATATTTAATTTATGGTGATGAAGAATATTTAATAAAAAAAGAATTATCAGACATTATTTCAAAAATAGAAATAAATGAAGAAAATATTGTTAATTACAATATGAATGAATCTGATATAAGTGATATACTTGAAGAAGCTTGCACAGTTGGATTATTTTCTAATGAAAAAGTTATAATTTGTGATTATTGTAATTTTCTATCTTCGGATAGTAAAAAGGATAATAGTGATCAAATTGATTCACTAATAAAATATATTAACAATCCATTTGATTATGTAAAAATTATTTTCATAGTTAGATGTGAAAAATTAGATGAAAGAAAAAAAATTGTTAAAGAATTAAAAAAAGTTTCAAAGGTGATTGAATGTAATAAATTAGATAGTCATAATTTAAATAATTATGTTTATAATTATTTAAACGACAATGGTTACAAAATTGAGATGAATTTAGTTAGAACAATTGTAGATAAAGTAAAATATGATTTAGCTAATATCATTAATGAATGTGACAAATTGATGTGTTATAAGGATACTGATAAAGAAATTAAAATAGATGATGTAAATGATGTAATCAGAGAAAACATAGAAGATAATATATTTTCTCTTACAAATGCAATCATGGATAAAGATAATAGAAAAATAATAAAAATCTATAATGATTTATTAAAATCAAATGAGGAACCAATAAAACTAATAGTTATGATTACAAATCAATTAAGACTTATTTTACAGGTAAAATTAATGATTAAAAATGGCTATAAAGAATTACAGATGCCTAGTATTATAAAAGAACATCCATATAGAGTAAAACTCGCTATGGCGAGTAATTATAAAATAAGTGAATTAATTGATATGTTAAAGAAATTATATAAATTAGATTATGATATAAAATCAGGAAATATTGATAAAAATTTTGGCTTAGAATTATTTTTATTAAATATATAAAAAGAGATTAGTCTTTAATTATTAAATTACTAATCTCTTTTTTTACTAAATCAATATCATATATTGATGTTATCTTAAGTTCCAACTGCATATTTTTATTAAAATTTGTATAAATTGGTATATTTGTTTGTTTTTTAATCTTATTTAAATATTCTCTTCCTTTTTTATTAAAACCAAGTATTCTAATGTAATTAACATTCTTTCTTTTTTTTGCTTCTTCTTTAGTAAAACCTACTAATATATATAGAAGAATTCTTTTTATTTTATTATATGTATATCTTTTAGATTTTATATTTAGTATTAATTCTTCATATGAATTTGAGTCATAAATGACTTTTTTTATTTTATTATCAATTCCTTCTTCAACTCCAAAGTATATATTTAAATTATCAATTTCACTTAATATCTTATATTTTAATTTATCAAAATAGTCTTCAATAAAATATAATTTATTTTCTAAATATGGATATACATTTTTTGGTACATATTTTCTAATATCAGTATTTCTAATATTCTCTCTAATACTACTAGCACTTGTTATATTACCAGTTAGTACTTTACTATTATAATCAGTAGTTCTTTTTATTGCAATTGGAATAATATTACTATTTATTTTTTTTAGTTCTCTTATGTAACTAATTGCTAATATATCATTTGGATTTTTTATGTTTTTGTATCCAAAATGTTCAAGAGCTTTAGATAGGCAAGTGGCATAGTTAATACCACTATTAACAAGTTTTTTAACTGTATTATTATATTCCTTGCTTAATTGAATTTTTGCAATATCACTTAAAAAATTAACATCACCTGTTTCACTTCCAAAAACTAGATAATCTACCTTTAAATTATCAAGAATATTAATCGCACCATATGCAAATGTATCTGCTGATTCACATGTGAATTCAAATGGTAATTCAACTACTAAATCAATGTTATTATCAAGAGCTATTTTAGTTTTATCCCATTTATTAATAATTGAAGCATCTGCTCTTTGAGTAAAGTTACCTCCCATAACTAAAACTATAGTTGAATCAGGAAATAATTCTTTAATTTTATTAATGTGATATAAATGACCATTATGAAAAGGATTATATTCACATATTATACCAATCTTATCCATATTACACCTCTTTAGGTATTTTAACATTTTGAAATAATAATTACAATATAAATAATTTGTTTTATTTTGTTACTGATATTGACTGTAGAAATTTTATATGTTATTATTTCTTTGTTTGTGAAAAAAAGGAGTTGATAAAGTGAATAACAGTATACAAATATCACAAAACATAATAGACAGATACAAGGGAAATAAAAAAGTTTTAAAAGATTTAAAAGCAAGAATATTATCAGGTTCTTGTAATATACATGATATAGCATTATATGAAACATTAATAAAAGATGCACAAAAAAATAAAAAATTAGAATTACATATATAAAATAAATATCACATGATATTTATTTTATATATTGATTATTTCTAATAAATTCTCTAAGGAGCTTTGTTAAAGCTCTTTTTTCTATTCTAGAAACATAGCTTCTTGAAATATTTAATTCACTTGCTATTTCTTTTTGAGTAAGCTCTTCATTTCCATTTAATCCATATCGCTTTATAATTATATTTTTTTCTCTATCAGTCAAAACATTCATATATTTAGATAATAGCTTTATATTATTTTGAAGATGAATATCTTCTAAGAAATCTGGTTTAGGTGTTTTTAAAATTTCCATAAAAGTAATCTCATTGCCATCCTTATCAAAACCTATTTTTTCATCAATACTAATATTTTTATTATTTTTTTTATCATTTCTAAAATACATTAATATTTCATTATCTATGCATCTTGCACAATAAGTGGCAAGTCTAGTATTATACTTATGGGAATATGAATCTATTCCTTTAATCAAACCTATAATACCAATACTTATCAAATCATCAATATCATTCCTAGTATTTTCATATTTTTTTACAACATGCGCAACTAATCTAAGATTATGTTCGATAAGTTTATTTCTTGAATCCTTATTTTTATTATTTAAATAATCATTTAGATATTTTTCTTCTTCAATCGGATCGAGAGCAGGTGGAAAAATATTACTAGAATAACTTCCAGAAAACATATTAATACTTTTAAGTATTGTAGATAACAAACTAAAAAACAAAAAATCACTTCCTTAATAAATCATATGTTTATTTACTTATTTTTATAATTGTTGTATAATTAAAAAGAGTAGAAAATGGAGAAAATGTAGTATGTATTTAAAGGAAATTAAAGCAAATGGTTTTAAATCTTTCGCAGATAAAATATCTATTGAATTAACAAATGGTATAACGGGAGTAGTAGGTCCAAATGGATCTGGTAAAAGTAATGTAGTTGATGCTGTACGTTGGGTTTTAGGTGAACAATCTGTTAAATCACTTCGTGGTGAAGGTACTATGAGTGATGTAATATTCTCAGGAAGTAAAAGTAGAAAAGCAGCTACGTATGCATCAGTAACACTTATTTTTGATAATTCAGATAAATATTTAAATATAGATTTTGAGGAAGTTTCTATAAAAAGAACCATTTATAAAACTGGAGAAAATGAATATTATATTAATAATGAAAGATGTAGGTTAAAAGACATTCTTGATTTATTTATGGATACAGGTGCTTCTAAGGAATCATTTAACATAATATCACAAGGTGACGTTGCAAATATATTATCAGGTAAACCAGAAGATAGAAGAATAATATTTGAAGAAGCTGCAGGAGTACTTAAATATAAAAAAAGAAAAGATGAAGCTCTAAGAAAGTTATCTAAAACAGAAGATAATATGACAAGAGTTAATGATATTATTGAGGAATTAAAAGTATCCATTGAGCCTTTAAAAAAACAAAGTGAAACTGCTAAAATATATTTAGAAAAAAAAGAAAAACTTAAAACAAATGAGATTGCCTTAGTTGTCAATGATATTGAAAAGTATAATTATGAATATAAATATTCAAAAGATAAAGTTGAAACATTGACAGATGAAATCACTAAGATGCTTTCAGAAAATGCGGGCAAACAAGCACAAATAGAACTTGTTAAAAATAAAATAGGTAAGCTTAATACAAATTTATATGATAAGCAACAAGAACTTGTTAAAATGGCTAGTGAAGTAGAAAGATTATCTGGAGAAAAGAAACTTATTTCTGAAAGAAGTAAGTATAGTTCGGATGATGTAAAACTTCATGATAATATTTTAAATTTAAAAGAAAAGCTACTTAATATAAATAATGATATCGCAAAACTAAATAATGAAATAGAAAATGATGATATAAATAATAAGTCTATAGAAGAAAAATTAAATAATATTAATTTGAAACTAAATGAAATATCAAGTGAAAAAGAAACATTTATTGCTAGATTAAATGAATATGTTCATAAGTTAACATTATTAAAACATAAAAGAGATGTTTTAAGTGATTCAATTGAAAATAATTCATCACTACCAAATTCAGTCAAGAAAGTCATTAATAATCCTAAATTAACCGGTATATATAATGTAGTAGGTAAATTAATTGAATTTGATGAAAAATATGCTTCTGCCTTAGAAGTAGCACTTTTAGGTGGCGTGTCACACATAATATGTGAAAATGAAAGTAATGCGAAAGATGCAATTAATTATCTAAAAAATAATAATATAGGTAGAGCTACATTCCTTCCAATTTCAGTGATGAGGGCTAGGAATATTGATGATAATACATATAATATAATTAAAAATGAAAATGGTTTTATAGATATAGCATCAAATTTAGTAAACTTTGATATAAAATACAAAAATGTAATGCTTAATTTACTTGGAAATATAATAGTAACTGATAATATAGATAATGCTAATAGAATATCTAAGATTATTAATAATAAATATAAAATAGTTACTATTTTAGGTGAAGTAGTTAATATAGGTGGATCAATCACAGGAGGTTCAATTAAGAAAAGTAATATTTTAAATGAGAAATATGAACTTGAAAATGTGCTTAAAGATATAAATTTAAAAGAAGATGAAATAAAAACTTTAGAAGATAAGATTAATGAAAATGATGAAAATTATACTAATGTTGAATTTGAAAAGAAAAGTCTTCTTATTGAAGTAGAAATGAATAGTGAAATATTAAATTCTAGAAGAAATAAGTTAAATGAATTAATATTATCAAAGAATTCATTAGAATTAGAATTAAGTAATAATGAAAATGTAGTTAACAATGTAATATCAAAAGAAGAAGAAAAAATACTAAGTGAATACTATAACGCAAAAGAAGTTTGTGATAAATTAAATATAGATATCAAACAAATTTTAAAAGAACTTGATGAGGCAAAAGATGAACTTACAAGTAGCGAATATATACTTAAAATATCAAATTCAGATTACTCAAGTATGCAAAATGAACTTAAAGAACATGAAATTAAAATAAGCAGATTAGATGTAAAATTAGATAACTTACTTAATATATTAAGTGAAGAATATACAATTTCATATGAAAAGGCAAAAGAACAATATATACTTGATATTGATGAAAATGATGCGAGAAGTTTAGTTACAACTCTAAAAAGAGAAATTAAATCACTTGGTGATGTCAATGTATCATCAATTGAAGAATATGAAAGAGTATCTGCAAGATATAATTTTCTAAATAAACAAAAAGAAGATTTAGAAAAAGCTAGAGATGTTCTTCTTGAAATAATTGAAGAAATGGATGAAGTGATGAGAGTAAATTTCAAAGAAGCATTTGATAAAATAAAAGAAGCATTCTCTGATACATTCAAAACTTTATTTTCTGGAGGAGATGCATACTTAAAACTTACTAATCCTGATGATATACTTACAACAGGTATTGATATAGTAGCTCTTCCACCAGGTAAGAAATTACAACATATTTCACTTTTATCAGGTGGTGAGAAAACTCTAACAGCAATTTCACTTTTATTTGCAATACTTAGAGTTAGACCAGTGCCATTTTGTATTTTAGATGAAGTAGAAGCTGCACTTGATGAAGTGAATGTTGATAATTTTGGTAAATACTTAACTAGATATAAAGGAGATACACAATTTATTATAATTACACATAAGAAGAAGACGATGGAATATGCAGATGTATTATATGGAATAACAATGCAGGAATCTGGTGTATCAAAATTAGTATCTGTTAAATTAGAAGAACTTAAAAATTAATATACATAAATATGTATATTTTTTTATATAAATGTAAAGTTACAGTATTATACTATTGTAATAATCATAGTAAAAAGTTATAATTAAAATTGGTGATATTATGAAAAATAAAAAAGGTTTTACATTAATAGAATTGCTAGCAGTAATAGTAATATTAGCAATCATAATGGTAATCGCAGTACCACAAATATTAAATGTAATTGAAAATTCAAGAAAAACTGCAGCAATAGAATCAGCACAATTCTTTGTTGATGCAGTAAATAAAAGTAATCAATTCGCTAGTACCTCACTAGATATGGGTTATGAACATTATAAAGATGGAAAATATAATGTTTCAAAAGTAAAAAATACATTAAAACTAAAAAATACATGGCCAAGTGATAATTCAACATTTGAAATTGCAAATGGAAAAGTAAAGACAGCATGT
>ONTJ01000014.1 GCA_900320735.1 uncultured Eubacteriales bacterium | reverse complement strand
GGTTGATAGGCTGGAGATGGAAGTGTAGTGATACATTGAGTTGACCAGTACTAATAGATCGAGGATTTAACCATAACTAATTTGTGGTCCACATTATCATGTTTTCAGAGAATAATTTCTCTAAATTTATTAGTGATGATATCGAAGTGGAAATACCTGTTCCCATCCCGAACACAGAAGTCAAGCACTTCAGAGCCGAAGATAGTTAATTAGCAAAAATAGGACGTCGCTAATTTTTTTTTGCTTAAATTTACAGTAATTTGATATGTATTATTACTGTAAATGATATATTTGTTTTTTGATTTAATAATTTTATTAAAATATTGTTGTAAATAAATATAAATATAAGTATAATATTAATAGGGTGATAGAAATGGAATATAAAATAATTTCAAAGTCTGAAAGAGAAACAATTGAATTAGCAGAAAACTTTGAATCCGAAAAATTTCCTAAAATGGTTATATGTCTTGAGGGAGATTTAGGTAGTGGTAAGACATTATTTACTAAAGGATTTGCAGCATCTCTTGAAGTTGAAGAGACTATTACATCACCTTCATATAATATTATAAAAGAGTATTATAGTGGAGAAATGCCATTATATCATATGGATGTATATAGATTAGAAAAAGATGCTGATTCTATAGGTTTGACTGACTATTTTGATAGAGATGGTATTGTTGTTATTGAATGGGCTGATTTAATTTCTCAGTATTTACCTGACGAAAGATTAGAAATTAAATTTTCAGTATTAGATGAGAATCGAAGATTAATAAAGATAATTCCATATGGTGAAAAATATGAGGAACTTTGTGAGGCAGTTCTATGATCTGTCTTTTTTTAGATACGAGTACTGAGGTTTTGAGAGTTTCGTTAGTCAGGGATGGTAAAGCTATATATGATAGACAATTAGAAACTCATAATGATCATTCAAGTTTTTTGTTACCGTTTGTCGACGAGGCTTTTAAAAAGAATAATATAGAATTTAAAGATTTGGATAGACTTATCGTTGGTGTTGGGCCTGGTTCTTTTACAGGAACTAGAGTATCAATAACTGTGGCCAAGGTTTATGGTTATTCAATGAATGTGCCGGTATTTCCTATATCTTCTTTAGAAATGATGATATATGGAGTTGATGGATATGATTATTATGTACCAGTGATTGAGGACAAAAATGATAAGCTATATTTCTCATTGTTTGATAAAAATAAAAAGCAAATCTTAAATGATAATTATACTTCTATTGATATGTTTTATGATACTCTTAAATCATACAATGGAAAGGTATTAATAATTTCTCATAGTGGTAATTCATATAATGAATATGATGCTGTAAAATCAAGTATAAATTCAATTGAAATTTGCGCAAATATTGAAAATAATAATGAACAGATAAATCCACATCTCTTAAAACCAAACTATATTAAGAAGATTGACGCAGAAGCAAAATTATGATAGAAAAAGATGTTAGTTTTGATTTGTTGAGCGTCATTTTTAGCCATTATAAGCAAAATTATATACCTATTATTAATGAATATACTCATAATTATGTTTATATTATTCATAATAAGATAGTTGGATTTTTAATATTTACGATATTATATGATAGATGTGAAATAATAGATATATTTGTCGAAGAGGAATATAGAAGAAATAAAATTGCACAAAAATTAATTAATGAAATACAAAAGGATTATAAAATTGAAAATATAACTTTAGAAGTATCAATTGAAAATATAAATGCATTAAAACTATATGAAAAGATGGGATTTGTTAAAACCGCAGTGAGAAAAAAATATTATGATAATTGTGATGGTCTTCTAATGCTAAAAGAAATAGGTGGTAGTAAATGAAGGATATATATATACTTGCAATTGAATCGTCTTGTGATGAAACAAGTGTATCAATTATAAAAAATGGTAATATTGAGATTAATACAGTTGTGTTATCACAAATCGATATTCATAAAAAATTTGGTGGAGTAGTTCCGGAAATAGCAAGTAGAAATCATGTTGAAAATATAACATTAGTAATTGATGAGTGTTTGAAAAAATCAAATATGACAGTTGATGAGATGGACGCAATAGCAGTTACATATGGTCCGGGTTTGGCAGGGTCACTCATAGTCGGTGTTGAAGCCGCTAAGACCCTTGCAATGTTATATAATAAACCTCTAATACCAGTACATCATATTGCAGGGCACATATATGCAAATAGGTTCGAAAAGGAATTACAATTTCCTCTTATATGTTTGGTTGTAAGCGGAGGACATACAGAAATAATATATATGAAAGAAAATTATTCTTTTGAAAAAATAGGTGGCACTTTGGACGATTCTGTTGGAGAATGTTATGATAAGGTAGCTAGAGTACTTGATATTCCATATCCGGGTGGTCCTAAGATAGATGAATATGCACATATCGGTAAACATTCATACAATCTACCAATACCACTAGATGATGATTCATATAATTTTAGTTTTAGTGGAATTAAAAGTGCAGTTATAAATTTAGCACACAATGAAAAACAAAGAGGTAATGACATCAATGTGTATGATCTATCAGCTTCTTTTCAAGATGTAGTTACTGAAATATTAAGTAAAAAAACTATGCGTGCAATAAATGAATATAACGTAAAACAATTGCTGGTTGCGGGTGGTGTATCGGCAAATAAAGGATTAAGAGAAAAATTAAAAGAATTATGTGAGAAAAATAATGTAGATTTAGTTGTTCCAAAATTCAGTTATTGTACTGATAATGCCGCTATGATTGGAGCTGCAGCTTATTATATGTACTTGGATAAGAGGTTTGCTAATTTAGATTTAAAAATTAAGCCAACTGATAAATTAAATTAAAGGAGTCATTATGAAGAATAAAAATGGTTTTACGCTAGTTGAGTTACTAGCTGTAGTAGTAATATTAATGATAATAGTATTATTAGCATTTCCAAATTTTTACACAATTTCAAATTCATATAGGTCAAAATACGATGCTACAACAAGAATTTTATTAAAGAATGCTGCTAGCATGTATGTTAATAATAATATTGATGATGTGAGAAAAGAAATACAGGCAAATGGTTCACTATGTTTGCCTATAGGTAAATTGATTGCTTATGAATATTTAGAATCAGATCTAAAGGATTCATCTGGTGAAATTAATAAAAACAGATGTATAACTGTTAGGAGAACCTATAGTGATGGCAAAGAAAAATTTGAATACGATTTAAATACCAATACTGTAGCAACTAATGATTTTTATCCACCAATTGTATATATAACAAGTAAAAATAAAGAGGTATATGAATGCGGTCAAACAATGGATATAACAAGGAATCAGTTTAACCAAAGTGCAGGTGAAAAAGCAACGGATAAATTTATTTCATTTATTGAAACAAATTGTACTATAGGTGTATCTGATAATGTTGATTTAAACATAGAACCAAAGGCTGCAATTTCCACAAATAGTAATGATACAAGATTTTTTATTAGATACGAGGCAGTTGATTCAAGTGGTAATAAGGCATTGCCACTAAAGGTAGAAGTAAGAATAAAACAATAATTTTAAATTATTGTTTTTTTATACACTATAAAAAATTAATTGAATATAATGTTTATGAAAGAGGAGGATTTATGAAAAAAATTATATTATTAATAATTTTGAGTTTACTTGCAATTGTATCAATAATTTTTATAGTTAACAAACCAGAAGAAAAAAGTATGACAAAAATAAGACTTGCTGAAGTAGCGCATACAATTTTTTATGCACCACAATATGTAGCTTTGGAAAAAGGCTATTTTAAAGATGAAGGATTGAACATAGAATTACTTTTAACACCAGGTGCAGATAAAGTTACAAGTGCTGTATTATCGGGTGATGTAGATATTGGATTTTGTGGTAGCGAAGCTTCAATATATGTTTATAATGCAAAGACAAAGGATTATATAAAATCGTTTGCAGGACTTACAAAAAGAGATGGTTCATTTTTGGTATCCAGAGAAAAATATGAAAATTTTACTTTGGAAGATTTAAAAGGTAAATATGTAATTGGAGGAAGAAAAGGTGGAATGCCTGAAATGACGTTTGAATATACACTGAAAGAAAACAATATATCAAAAGACGATTTAACAATAGATACAAGCGTTGATTTTGCTGCGATGGGGGGCACATTTATAAGTGGAGTTGGTGATTTTGTTACGTTATTTGAACCAAGCGCAACTAAAGTAGAAAATGAAGGCTATGGTTATGTAGTCGGATATGTTGGTGAATATGGTGGTTCAGTACCATATACTGCATATAATGCTAAAAAGAGTTATATTAAAAAAAATTCAAAGGTTATACAAAAATTTACTAATGCAATAAATAGGGGTTTAGACTTTGTTTGGGCAAATGATGAAACTACTATTGCAAAGACTATAGTTGATCAATTTCCTGATTTAACAATAAATGAACTAGCTAAAATGATAAAAAGATATAAAGACAATGATGCTTGGATGAAAAACACTTATTTTTCAGAAGAATCATTTAATCATCTCCAAGATATCATGATAAGTGCAGGAGAATTAACTAAAAAGGTACCTTATAAAGATTTAGTAGACACTACTTTTTCAGATAAGAAATAATATGAAAGAGTTAATAAGATTAAATAACATATGTAAAACTTATTATACTGAATTAGGTGAGATAGAAGCAATTAATAATGTAAGTTTAGATATTAATAAAAATGATTTTGTAGCATTAGTAGGACCATCTGGCTGTGGAAAGTCAACATTTTTATCTATCATAGGGGGATTAGAAAGACAAACAAGTGGAAAAATAATTAAAAATGAAAATTTAAAGATAGGTTATATGTTACAAGATGATTGCTTATTTCCTTATTTATCTATATATGAAAATTGTGTCCTAGGTTTAAAAATTACTAAGAATTATACAAAAGAAAATATAGATAATGTAATGAATATGTTAAAATTATATGGTCTTATTGAATTCAAAGATAATTATCCAAAAGATCTGTCTGGTGGGATGAGACAAAGAGTTGCTTTAATTAGAACGCTTGCCCTTAAACCAGATTTGATATTACTAGATGAGCCATTTTCAGCTCTTGATTATCAAATGAGAATTAAAGTTTCTAGCGATGTATTAAATATATTAAAAAAAGAGAAAAAAACTTTGATTATGGTAACACATGATATATCAGAGGCCATAAGTATGTGTAATAAGGTAGTAGTATTAACAAAAAGGCCATCCACAATTAAAAAAATATATAATATAGAATATAAATTTGATAGAACAAATCCTATAAAAAGTAGGAGTAGTAAAGAATTTATGGATTATTATCAAAAAATTTGGGAAGACTTGAATAATGAGTGAGAACTATAAAAGATACTTAAAAAGAATAAAAAGGGAAAATATTCTAGTCTTTACTACACAATTACTAATATTGGCAATTTTTATATTAATTTGGCAATTTATTTCTGATAGTAAGGTTATTGATTCTTTCTTAATATCTAGTCCTAAGAAAATATTATATACAACAATAAATTTAATAAAAACAAATAATTTTTTTAATCATATTTTTACAACAATATATGAGATTATCATTAGCTTTATCTTTGGAAATATAATAGGTTTGTTTATATCTACTATACTTTGGTTTAATAAGTTTTTATCAAGGGTATTTGAGCCATTTCTAACAATATTAAATTCACTACCTAAAGTAGCTTTTGGTCCACTTATAATAATTGTTTTTGGTGCAAATATTAATTCAATAATAGTAATGGCATTATTAATTTCATCTATAATATGTATAATAAATATTCATAATAGTTTTAAAAATACTGATGAAAGCAAAATTAAAATAGTAAAATCTATGGGTGCAAATAAATTTCAAATATTTTATTACGTAGTACTAAAAAATAATTATATAAATATAATACAATCAATGAAAATAGAACTTAGTTTGTGCTTTGTAGGAGTAATTACAGGGGAATTATTAGTATCAAAACAGGGAATAGGATATTTGATTATGTATGGATCTCAAGTATTTAATATGAATCTAGTATTGACTGGTATAGGGCTTTTAATCATTCTTACAATTTTACTGTATATAGTTGTTAATAGTATTGAAAAGGCTTCTAAAAAATAGAAGCTTTTTTATGTAAAAAAAGTGTTTGTTCGTATCAATTAACAATTAAATATGATAGAATAAATATTGAGGTAATGATTATGAAACTAGATGGTTTAAATGATAGACAAAAAGAGGCAATTATAAATTATGAAGGGCCAATGTTAATCTTGGCAGGTGCGGGCTCAGGCAAGACAAAAGTACTTACATCAAAAGTAGCATATTTGATTGAAGAAAAAAATGTTGATCCTGAAAATATACTCGCTATAACATTTACGAATAAAGCGGCCAAAGAAATGAAAGAGCGAATACTTAAAATGATAGGATATAAAGCATATAATATTCAAATTTCTACCTTTCATTCATTTGGTTTAAAAATAGTAAAAGAAAATTGTAGATTACTTGGTTATAGTGATAATTTTACGATACTTGATTCTGATGATTCACAGACTGTAATAAAGAAGATTATGAAGGAATTAAATATTGATATAAATAAATATAATCCAAAGGCTATAAAAAATGCTATCAGTAGTAATAAAAATGAATTAATAGACTGTATGTCATATGAAAAATATGCTAGAACTCCATTTGATGAAATTGTCGGAGATGTTTATAAAAAATATGAAAAAAATTTAAGATGTAGTAATGCAATGGATTTTGATGATTTACTTGTATTACCACTAAAATTATTCAGAGATAATATAGATATATTAGAAAAATATCAAAACAAATACAAATATATCTTTATTGATGAATATCAAGATACTAATGAACCTCAGTATTTATTATCAAAGATGATAAGTGCCAAATACAGAAATATAACTGTAGTTGGCGATTCTGATCAAGCAATATTCACATGGAGGGGTGCTAATTATAGAAATATATTAAACTTTGAAAAAGATTATAAAGAGGCAAGAGTAGTTCTTTTAGAAGAAAATTATAGATCAACCAAAACGATTTTGAATGCTGCAAATAATGTTATAAAAAATAATAAAATACGAAAAGAAAAAAATCTATGGACACAAAATAGTGATGGCGTTAACATAACTTATTATAGAGCTTTTGATGAGAAGGATGAATCTAATTATGTTGTGGGTGAAATAAAAAAATTAATAAATGATGGTGTTAGTCCAAGAGATATATGCGTCTTATATAGAGCAAACGCACAATCAAGAACTATAGAAGAAGCTTTTTTAAAAACCAATATATCATATAATATAGTAGGATCATATGCATTCTATAACAGAAAAGAGATAAAAGATTTAATTGCATATTTAAAGCTAGTATATAATACAAAAGATGATGTTTCTTTCTTGAGAATAATAAATTATCCAAGAAGGGGAATCGGATTGAAAACAATTGAAAATTTGGAATCAATCGCAGCTTTAGAAGAAAAGTCGTTATATGATGTAGTTGAAAGTGGTAAAGAATTAAAATTTAAGGAATTAATTGATGAATTAATAGAAAAAGAGAAAAGTTTATCATTAACAGAATTTGTTGATACAGTTTTAGATATAACAGGTATAAGAAATGATTTAAAAAGTGAAAAATCATTAGAAGCAGATATAAGATTAGAAAATCTAGAAGAATTTAAGTCAATTACAAGAAATTTTGAAGAACTAGATGGTAGTGCAACTCTTGGAGATTTTTTAAGTAATCTAGCTCTTGTTTCTGATATAAGTGATCAAAAAAATGATAGTGATAATAAAGTTACATTAATGACAATGCATGCAGTAAAAGGACTTGAATACGATTATGTATTTGTAATTGGGTTTGAAGAGGGATTATTTCCACATAGTAATTGTCTTGATTCAAATGACGAATTAGAAGAAGAAAGAAGATTATGCTATGTTGCTATAACTCGTGCAAAGAAAAAATTATTTATTATAAATGCTAGAAGTAGAGTTTTATATGGAAGAGTATCAAGCAATGTACCTAGTAGATTTATAAATGAAATAGGTGAAGAATATTTAGATACATGTAGTACTAGTGATAATATTATTACAAAACCAAAAATAGATAAAAATAAGATGTATAATGATGATAATGATTTACATCCTGGAGATTTAATAAAACACGATAAATATGGTACAGGAGTAGTAATTAGTATAGAAGGTTCAATCGCAACAATATCATTTAAAGGTGAACTAAAAAAGATAATGAAAAATCATAAAGCAATAAAGAAGGTGTAAATATGCAAGTTTTGATAATGGCTGCTGGGATGGGTAGTAGATTTGGTGGACTTAAACAAATTGAACCTCTTGGCCCTAATGGAGAATTTATTATAGATTATTCGGTATTTGATGCAATTAAAACAGGTTTTTCCAAAGTAGTATTTGTCATAAAAGAAGAAAACTATAGTATATTTAAAGAAACAATCGGAAAGAGAATTGAACCATATATAGATGTAGAATATGTTTTTCAAAAATTAGATGATGTCTTTGAATCTGTAAAAATACCAAAGGATCGAGTAAAACCTTGGGGTACTGCACATGCAGTATATTGTGCAAGGAATAACATTACTGAGGATTTTTTAGTGATAAATGCGGATGATTTTTATGGACGTGATGCATTTTTAGTTGCTAAAAAATTTCTTGAAGAAAATAGTACTAATAAAATATCAATAATAGGATATAAAGCAGAAAATACTATGACTGAAAATGGTTCTGTTAAAAGAGGTATTATAAAATTAAATAATGGAAATTTAAAGTCTATAACAGAAAGTAAAATTGAATATGTATTAGGTAAGATACAAGCAACATCTCTTGAATCGAATGAAGAAATTGAGGTAAAACCATCTGATTTAGTATCAATGAATATGATTACATTTGATACAGCAATATTTGATTATATAAAAGAAAAAATGGCTATATTTTTTGAAAAAAATAAGGATAATCTAAGTACATGTGAATTTTTGATACCAACCATACTCGATGATATGGTAAAAGAAGGTAAAAACATTAGTGTACTAAGAACAGATGCTACTTGGTATGGTGTGACTTATAAGGAAGATACTGATAAAGTTAGAAAGGCATTAAATAGATTAGTATTAGAGGGATATTATCCTAATAATTTATGGAATTAATAAGAAGATTAATATATAAATCTTCTTTATTTTGTGGTAAAATATAATAAAGATTGGAAAGAAACATATGAATAATTTTAGAGATGAAAACGGTTTTATAAAAATAGATAAAATTTTAGATAAAAAAATAGGTTGTAGCCTTGATAAATTTTCTTTTATGTTAGATGGTAAAAAATATTATTATAAAAAAATATTGGATAAAAAAATTGTATATAATGAGCTAATTGCATATGAAATTTCAAAGGACTATGGTATTCCATGTGTAGATTACGATCTTGCAAGTTTTAATGGACTATATGGAGTTTTTTCTGAAGATTTCATAGGAAATAGTAAATTTATCTCAATGAAGGGGATATTGAGTGAATATTATGATGATTTAAAAATAGAAAGTAATAATTTAACAGATATAATAAGTGCACTTGAGTTTAGATATAAAAATCCTATTATCGTAGGAAAATTGATGAATGACATAGTTAATATATTTATATTTGATGTACTTATTGCTAATGTCGATAGGCATTATGACAATTATGGAATATTAGAAGATAAAACAGGCATTAGGATAGCACCTATATTTGATAATACATTTATGCTATCTGATTTAACATTACTTGATGGAGGATATTCTCTTGGTGTCGACGGAGATGATAATTTTTTATCAGATGATTATTTTGATTTTGGTGACAAGTATTTAATAAAATTTTTAAAATATAGTTCCAGTGAATATGTGGATTATTTAAAAAGTAAGTTATGGATAATAGAAAGTGAAAATGTTGATAGAATATTAAGTAGAGTTGAAAATAAGATACATACTAAAATAGATGAGAATATAAAAAAAGGCATAAAAGTAAAGTTCAAAATAAATCTAGATAATATTAATTATGCATTAGAATATTGTAATGAAAGGAAATTGTAATATGGAAAATATAAAAAATCGAATAGATGAATTAATTGAATATATAAATAAAGCTAGTTATGAATATTATGTTTTAGATAATCCTACAATTACAGACCAAGAATATGATGATTATTACAATGAATTATTATTTTTGGAAGAAAAATATCCCACTTTAAAAAGGGAAGATTCACCTACGCTTAGAGTTGGTGGTAAAGTTTTAGATAAATTTGAAAAAGTAGTACATAAAACTCCAATGCTTTCATTTGATGATATTTTTAACGAAGAGGAATTAATATTGTTTGATGAACGAATAAAAAAAGTTATTGCAAATCCTACCTATACGCTTGAACCAAAAATGGATGGACTTTCTGGTTCATTGATATATAAAAATGGCATTTTAATAACTGGTGCGACTAGAGGAGATGGTGTAACTGGTGAAGATATAACTGAAAATATCAAAACTATAAAATCAGTTCCACTTAGACTTTCAAAAAATGTAGATATAGAGGTAAGAGGCGAAATCTATATGAGCAAACTATCTTTTGAGAGAGCTAATATAGAAAGAAGAAAAAATAACGAAAGTGAGTTTGCAAATCCAAGAAATGCAGCTGCAGGTTCAATAAGACAATTAGATAGTAGAATTGCGGCTAAAAGAAATTTGGATTATATGGCCTATTTTATACCTAATCCAGAAAATTATGGATTAAAAAAACAATCTGATTCATTAGAATTATTAAGAGAACTAGGTTTTGTCACTAATTATAAACTTAATAGTGTTGCACACAGCGTAAATGACATAATTAATTATATAAATGACTTATCTCAAATAAGAAAAACACTTCCATTTGCAATAGATGGTGTTGTCATAAAAGTAAACGATTTAGAAGATGAAAAAAAATTAGGATATACTGCAAGGGTACCAAGATGGGGTATTGCATATAAGTTTCCTGCGCAGGAGGTTTTAACAACTTTAAATGAGATAAAATATACCGTAGGAAGAACGGGAAAAATAACACCTAATGCAGTATTTAATCCTGTGCATGTTGATGGTTCACTTGTATCAAAGGCAACTCTTCATAATTATGACTATATTATAGAAAAAGATATACGTGTTGGAGATATTATTTCAGTTAGAAAAGCTGGAGATGTAATTCCAGAAGTTGTAGAAGTAAAGTTTGATAGACGAAAAGATGACTCTAAAAAAACAATAATGATAGATAAGTGTCCAATGTGTGGCAGTGAACTCATAAAAAAAGATTCAAATCATTATTGCATAAATGATGCCTGTGATTCTAGAAAAATAGAAAGTCTTATTCACTACGTGTCAAGAGATGCTATGTATTTAGAAGGATTTGGTGAGAGAATAGTTGAAGATTTCTATAATATGAATTACATAAAAAATATAGATGATTTTTATGATTTATACAAGTATAAAGAAGAACTTAAAACTTTAGAAGGATTTGGTGAAAAAAGTATTGATAATTTATTAATATCCATAGATAATAGTAAAAATAATTCTCTAGAAAGATTACTTTTTGCACTTGGTATTCGATATGTTGGTAAAAAAACAGCTAAAATAATTGCTAGTAAATATAAAAATATTGATAATATAATGAATGCAACTTATGAAGAATTATGTGATATTACTGATATTGGTAAAAAAATTGCTAAATCAATTGTAGATTATTTTGAAAATGAAGATAATAGAAGGCTCATTAATAAATTAAAAGAATATGGTTTAAATATGGAATATTTAGGTAAAGCAGTAGATGAATCTAATAATTTAATAAGCGGAAAAACATTTGTTATAACAGGAACTTTATCATTGCCTAGGGAAGAAATAAAAGAAAAATTAGAATCACTTGGGGCAAATGTCACAGGCTCTGTAACTAAAAAAACTGATTATGTTATAGTAGGTGAAAACCCAGGTAGTAAGTATAACAAAGCACTTGAATTAAATATTAAAATATTAAGTGAACAAGATTATAAAGAAATGGTAAAGTAAAGGTAAAAACCTTTACTTTTATTGTGTAAATATGATATATTTAGATTGGTGATAATATGAAAGTATCAATTATAATTCCTGCATATAATGCTGAAGAATATTTACCTAGAGCACTTGATAGTATAATAAATCAGGTATATAAAAATCTAGAAATTATAGTTATTGATGATGCATCAACTGATAATACAAAAGCAATTATAAAGCAATATGCTGAAAAAGATAATAGAATAGTACCTTTTTATTCTAGTATTAATAGAGGAGTTAGTTCTGCAAGAAATATAGGACTGCGCGCAGCTACTGGAGATTTTGTTTTATTTGTTGATAGTGATGATGAACTTACTAAAGAGGCAATTAGAAGAATGATAGATGTTTCTAATGACTATAATAGTGATTTTATTGATTCATATCATCTACTTTATTATAGAAAGAAAAATGGTAAAATATATAGTTTTACAGAAAAGAAAGTTCCAAAAAAAATACAAGTATTGGGAAATCTAAATGATAATATAAAAGTACTAGATTCTTACACATATATAACAGGTAAACTAATAAAACGAAGTTTATTAGAAGGACTTGAGTTTAATGAATCACTTAGTAGATATGAAGACTTAGTTTTTGAACATGAATTAAAGAATAGAATAAATAATTATGTAATGTTAAATAAAGTTGTATATCTATATTATCAAAGACAAGATTCTCTTGTTAATACGCTTGGTAAGAAGCATTTATGTTATTTAGATGCTGCTAAGGAAGTAAAA
Source organism: uncultured Eubacteriales bacterium (assembly GCA_900320735.1). Lineage (GTDB taxonomy): Bacteria > Bacillota_I > Bacilli_A > RF39 > UBA660 > CAG-433. The sequence continues at coordinate 4,123 of ONTJ01000014.1, read as the reverse complement.
AAAATATATAAAAATTCAAATAAATTAATAAAGAGTAAAATAGATGCAATGATTTTTCAAAATATGATGCTTACATTATTTACAAAAGTAATTAAAAATGATGATCCAATAAAGGATAATGTAACAATAGTAACGGATTCAATAAATAAATTAATTAGCTTAATACCAAATTATAGAGAAAATAAATATATAAATGGATATTATAAAAGAAAAATTGATAAATTTTTAATAAATAAGGACTATTTATATAAATTTATAAAAAAAATGCAAAAAAGAAATTTTATAAATTTATATTTTAGTGTATTATCTATTATAAACAAATATGAAATAAAGAATCCGCTAGCATAAAAAAACACTTGCATTTTGATATAACATATGATAAAATTGATATTGCATGAAAGCAATCCGCTGTTTGTAATATGATTGCTGGGTAGAAAAGGAGTGAATAGACGTATGAGTAACATAATTGATAAGATTACTGCAAAACAAATTAATCCTAATATACCAGAATTCAGAGTTGGAGATACTGTTAGAGTAGATGTTAAAATCATCGAAGGTAAGAGAGAACGTATCCAAGCTTTTGAAGGTACTGTTGTAGCAAGAAGAAGTGGTGGAGTATCTGAAACTTTTACTGTTAGAAAAATATCAGGTGGAATTGGTGTAGAAAGAATATTCCCAGTAAATTCACCAAAAATTGAAAAAATAACAGTTGTAAGAAAAGGTAGAGTAAGAAGAGCTAAACTAACTTTCTTAAGAGGATTAGTTGGTACATACAGAATAAAGGAAAGAAAATAAGGCTTTGTTGCCTTATTTTTTGCTTAAGGAGGAAAAAATGGAAGAAAAGGGTAAAGAATTTTTTAAAACATTACTAACATATCTAATGATAATACTTATAGTTGTAGTTATAAGAGTATTTTTTATTGATCCTGTTAGAGTAGATGGTAGAAGTATGAATACTACATTAGAAAATGGTCAAATTTTACTGCTAAACAAAATAGTATACAAAAAAGGTGATATTAAAAGATTTGATGTTGTAGCTATTGATGAAGGTGATAAAACATTAATTAAAAGGGTAATAGGATTACCTGGAGAAATTATATCTTATAAAGATAATGTTTTATATATAAATGGTAAGAAACTAGAAGATCCATATCCTTCAACTAAAACTGATGATTTTTCAATTTCTGATATTGGACATACAAAAATACCTGGGGATACATATTTTGTAATGGGTGATAATAGAAATGATTCACTTGATAGTAGATATCCACAAGTTGGAGTAATCAAAAAATCACAAATATTAGGAAGAGCAAAAGTTAGAATTTGGCCTTTAAATAAAATTGGCATTGTTAAATAAGGAGAACTTATGAAGTTAGTATCATGGAATGTTGCAGGTTTTAGAGCGTGTCTAAAGAAAGGCTTTAAAGATTTTTTTAATGAATGTAATGCAGACATATATTGCCTTCAAGAAGTAAAAGCTCTTGAAGAACAAATTGATTTTTATCCAGATGGATATTTTCATTATTTAAATCCTGCCAAGAGAAAAGGTTATTCTGGCACAATGGTATATACTAAATTAAAACCATTAAATGTTACTTTTGGTATAGGAATTGAAGAATATGATGATGAAGGAAGAGTAATCACCCTAGAATATGATGATTTTTATTTGGTGACTGAATATGTACCAAATGTAAAAAGAGATCTATCTAGACTTGATTATAGGATGATTTGGGAAGATGAAATATTAAAATATTTAAAAAAATTAGAAGAAAATAAACCAGTTATATTATGTGGTGATTTAAATGTTGCACATAACGAAATAGATATAAGAAATGCTAAAGCTAATATAGGAAATGCTGGATTTACATATGAAGAAAGAGATAAATTCTCAAATTTATTAAATAATGGTTTTATAGATACATATAGATATTATAATAAGGATAAAGTTCAATATTCTTGGTGGAGCTATATGGGACATGCAAGAGAGAATAATATTGGATGGAGAATAGATTATTTTGTAGTATCCAATTCAATAATTAGTAAGGTTAAAAATCCAATTATACATGACGATGTAATGGGTAGTGATCATTGTCCTATAAGCATAGAAATACAAAAGTAAATCGTAGGATTTACTTTTTATGATATAATGTATTAAATTAGAAAATTTGGTGATAAAATGAAAAAAATAAATAATAAAAGAAAAGCTAGAAAAAAACTATCAATTGGAATTCTATTAATGTTAATATTATTATTTTCAATTATATTTTTATGTTTTGGTATATGTATAGGGTTTTTAATAGATGCATTTCTTAATGAATCTATTGATGATATATTAATAAATTTATTATTTACTTTAATAGTTGGGATTATATACTTTGTATTATTATTTATATTAATACGCGATAAGGATATCGAAAATGTTAAATCAATAAGATGGTATATTGATAAAGTATTAATTTCATTAACAGTAAATCTTATTATTACGGCAATAACTGTTTTTACGTTACAGTCTGATAATGGTATTATTAATTATATTATTGGATTTTGTATATTTCCTTTTATAGGAATTATAACTACACCTAATATAATAAAATATGTAAAAAAAGATACAGAAAAATGGAAACATATTTTTTATAAAAATGGAAATTTATATAGTATTAAAGATTCAAAAGATTATTATAGATTACAAACACCAGTATCATTTGAAAAGAAAATATTATTAGAAGTTTATAAACATCAATTTTTAAATGTACTAGTGGTAATAGGAATTATGGTATTTGTGATTTTCTTAAGCGTTCATCACATGACAACAGATCATAGTTATACGAATAATGTGATAACTAATATTGCAATAACAAGAGCCAATAGATCATTTGGATTTATCTTCTTCTTAATGATTATTTTTTTAGCATTTGGAATACCTATAGTAGCTTTTTATATTTCCAATGCTTTAAAAAAGATAAGAGTAGTTAAAAATCATGAATATATTGCATATCATGCAATTGTTTCAGGAGTCCGTAATGGTAAAATTACTATTTATAATAAAAATAAACACTATACATATAATTATTGTACGTGTGTTGGAATTAAAGAAGAAAATATACATAATACTCCCGCATTTTTAGTATTTATACCAGATGATGTATTATTATTTCCAGATAGTGATAAATATAAGAAGATAAAGTAGGAAAAATCCTACTTTTTATTATAAAAGATAATTGTCATATGACCATGTAATTATTTTAAAAAAATGATTACGTAATATTTAAGAATATTTAAATATTATAAATTTAGACAGATTAGTACAAAAGATGCCTTTTTTATGCTATAATTTTAATGATTTTAAAAAGGAGTTGATTCTCATGAATGAAAATAAAACTAATATAAATTTGTATCCAGGACACATGGCTAAGACAAAACAAAAATGAGGTGATATTATGGATGATATAAAAACACCAGAAGAATTATCGAATTTTATGTCAAAAAATATTGATTATGGATATTTAGGAAAAAATAATCGGGTATATCATTATAATGATTCAGATTTTGATTCTGAATGGTATGAACAATATATACTAGAAAATAGTGAAGAATTAGTAAATAATTCATATGGCAATTGCTTTGATCAGGTAGAATTTGAAAGAGATTGGTTTTTAAAAAATGGATATGAAATAAAAACTATTTATGAAATGGTTAAATTAGATTATAATAATGTTTATCCAACTCATTCTTTTCTTGCTTATAAAGATAATGATTGTTGGTTTTGGTTTGAAAATGCAGATTTTGATAATAGAGGTATACATAAATTTAATACATTTGAAGAATTATTAAACTATCAATATGAAAAATATGTTGAATTTTTAAAGACATTTAATATAACAAATGAAGAATTAGAAAGAATAATTGTAACTGATTTTGAAAAACCAAAAGAACATATTTCTGCTGAGGAATATTTAAATCATGTTATTAATTCGAGGCAAATTAAAATTAATAAAAAAATGGGAGGTAATACTCATGAATGAAAATAAAACTAATATAAATTGGTTGATATTGATTTAGTCTAGCCATTCATGATATTCCTATAATATAAAGAAAAAACAAGTATAAGCTTGTTACATAATTT
>ONTJ01000026.1 GCA_900320735.1 uncultured Eubacteriales bacterium | reverse complement strand
TTATAGCTTTTTCTATATTCTTCATATACTTTTTCAACAGTTAATTTATTTGAAGTGTTTGTAGAAACTATACCATTATAATTAACATATGTAAGTGTTGCAAATATAGCATTATCTACTTCATTAAATCCTTTATCTAAAAAGGTATAATCTTTATAGCAATCAACATAATCAAATATGGTCATATTATCACCTCAATATAAAATAAAAAGACCTTTATGGTCCTTAGTTTCTTTAGTGGTGTCCCCTTAGGGATTCGAACCCTAGACCCACTGATTAAGAGTCAGTTGCTCTACCAACTGAGCTAAGGAGACATTTGACTATATAATTATATATCTTTTTTTTAATTTTTGCAATACCCAAAATAATATGTTATAATTACACCTAGTTAATAGTATTATAGGAGGAAATATTATTAATGAGCGCCAGGCCTTTTTGGTGACGAGGTTTGATAGTTATCGATGATTCGGCGGATTCTATCACGAGTAGTGCAACTTGTTAGATATATTACAAAAAATAAAATTAAAATTATAACAAAATATATATCATGCACATATCAACTTTAGGAGGTTTAATTATGTGTGGAATAGTTGGATATATAGGAAAGAATAAAAAAGCAATTGAAGTCTTGATAAACGGGCTTGAAAATTTGGAATACAGAGGATATGATTCAGCTGGTATTGCATATATATCAGATAATGAATTAAATATAATAAAAGAAAAAGGAAGAATACAAAACTTAAAGAACAATCTTAATTTAAATACAGAATCTAGATTAGGTATTGGACATACAAGATGGGCAACACATGGAGCTGCAAATAAGAATAATGCTCATCCCCATAGATGCAATAATATTACTATAGTGCATAATGGAATAATTGAAAATTATATTGAACTTAAAGAAGAATTAATGAATATAGGATATACTTTTAAATCTGAAACAGATACTGAAGTGGCTTCTGCTCTCATAGATTACCTATATAGCAAATATAATAGTATGGATAAAGCTATTATCGAATTTGAGAATAAAGCTAAAGGTGCATATGCAATCGGAATAATAGTTAATGGCAACAATGATAATTTATATGCTATCAAAAAAGGTAGCCCACTTATAATAGGTGTTGGAAATAATGAAAATTACATAGCATCTGATGTACCAGCTATTATAAGTTATACTAAAAAATATATTACATTAAATGATGGAGAATATGCAAAAATAAGTGAAGATAATATCGAAGTATATAATGAATTTGGAAAAATTATTAATAAGGAAATTAAAGAATTTGAAGGTGATGCCAATAGTATAGATAAGTGTGGTTATGAACACTATATGAATAAAGAAATACATGAGCAACCAGAAGTCATTAAAAAAACATCCGACATGGATAATTTACCAAATATAAATAATTTTAGTAAAATAACAATTGTTGCATGCGGATCTGCTATGCACGCTGGACTGGTTGGAAAAAATCTAATTGAAAACTATGGTAATATTCCAGTAGATGTTGAAATAGCTAGTGAATTTAGATATAAAAAATTATTTTTAAATAAAGATAATCTTGTAATAGCTATATCACAATCTGGAGAAACTGCAGATACATTAGAGGCAGTAAAGATTGCTAAAAAATATGGATGTCATACTCTTGGAATCATTAATGTTAAAGAAAGTTCTATTGCAAGAGAATGTGATGATGTGCTATATACAAAAGCAGGAAGTGAAATAGCAGTTGCTACGACTAAAGCATATAGCGCTCAAGTCGAAATATTATCAATACTCGCATATACACTTGCAAAAAATTCGGACAATGTAAAATCAATTGTTGAAATAAAAAATTTCTTAGAAGACCTAAAAAAATTACCTATAGTAATGCAAGAAGTAATTGATGATGAAGATACATATAAAAATATTGCAAATAAAATATATAATAAAAATGATATATTTTTCATAGGACGTGGCATTGACTATGCTTTATCAATGGAAGGATCACTTAAATTAAAAGAGATATCATATTTGCATAGTGAAGCTTATGCAGCTGGAGAATTAAAACATGGCACTATATCGTTGATTGATGATAATACTCCTGTTTTGGGAATTGTATCAGATGAATTTATTTCTGATAAAACTATTAGTAATTTAAAAGAGGTAAAATCAAGAGGTGCGAATGTAATTTATATTACAACAGACTCACTTAATAAAAATGGAGATTTCTATGATGATAAAATCGTTCTACCAACCGTAAATCCCCTACTTCAGCCTCTTGTAAATATAATACCGCTTCAATTAATCGCATATAACGTTGCTAAATTGAACAATTGCGATATTGATAAACCTAAAAATCTAGCAAAATCTGTTACAGTAGAATAAAAACTTGAACTTATTGTTCAAGTTTTTATATATTAAATTTTTATTTTTGTATTTTCTTATATCAATTTTTCTTTCATCACTATATATTTTATATATAAATTAGAAAACTAATAAGTATTTTTTACTCATTCTCATGATTTGCAAGCAATAAAAAACTTGAACAATAAGTTCAAGTAATTCACTAATTGGTGCAGGTGAAGGGACTTGAACCCCCACTCCGTAAGGAACTAGATCCTAAGTCTAGCGCGTCTGCCAATTTCGCCACACCTG
>ONTJ01000013.1 GCA_900320735.1 uncultured Eubacteriales bacterium | reverse complement strand
TGGTATCCAGGGCACATGGCTAAGACAAAAAGACAAATTAAAGAAAAACTTGATTTAATAGATATTATTTATGAAGTGGTTGATTCTAGGATCCCTATATCATCTAAAATAAAAGATATTGATGATTTAATTAAAAATAAACCAAAAATAATGATAATGACAAAAATGGATTTATGTGATGAAAGAAAAACAGATAAACATGTTAAGTATTATGAATCACTTGGTTATAAGGTTATACTTGTTGATTTAATTAATAATAAGAATGTTGATAAGATTTTTACTATTACCAAAGAGATATTGCAAGATTTAAATGAAAAGAGGTTATCAAAAGGTTTAAAAGAAAAAAATTATAGGGCTCTTGTTATTGGTATACCGAATGTAGGTAAGTCTACTTTAATAAATAGAATGGCAGGTAAAAAAGTAGTAAATGTAGGTGATAAACCAGGCGTAACTAAACAATTATCTTGGATTAAATTATCAAATGGTATAGATCTACTTGATTCTCCAGGTATATTATGGCCTAAATTAGATAATTATAAAATATCACACAATTTAGCTTCTTTTTCTGCTATTAAAGATGAGATACTCCCAAAGGATGAACTTGCATGCTATATTATTAAATATATGTATGATAATTATATAGATAATTTATTTAATAGATATGGTTCTTTTGAACTTGATGAAGACGATTATTCATCTGTATATGAAGTAATTGGAAGAAAAAGGGGATGCCTAATAAGAGGTAATGAAGTAGATTATGATAAAGTATCAAATATTGTTATAAAAGATTTAACAGAGGGTTATTTAGGAAAGGTAACATTTGATGATTAATATGTATGAGTATGAAGAAAAATTATATAGTGAGGGATACAAATATATTGGTGGATGTGATGAGGCAGGTAGAGGACCACTTGTTGGACCAGTTGTATGTGCATGTGTAGTATTCCCAAAAGGTTATAAGAATGATTTGATTAATGATTCAAAGAAGATAACTGAAAAGAAAAGAGAAGCCCTTTTTGATGTAATTATAAACGATGCACTTGCATATGGAATATCGGTAATATCTGCTAAAGAAATAGATGAGATAAATATACTTGAAGCCTCTAGAAAAGGTATGACTCTGGCATATAAAGAAGCAAATGAAAAAATAAATATTGACTATTTGTTGACAGATGCAATGAAAATTAGTACACTAGATATTCCTGTTATGGATATAATTAAAGGAGATGCAAAAAGTATTTCAATTGCCGCAGCATCTATACTTGCTAAAGTGACTAGGGATAGAATTTTATATGATCTTGATAAAAAATATCCAGAATATGATTTTAAATCGCATAAGGGATATCCAACAAAGAAGCATTTAGAACTTTTAGAAAAATACGGTGTATTTGATGAATATAGAAAAACATATAAACCAGTAAAAAATATAATTGATAAGGGAATTTTTAGATAAAATGACATATATAATATATGAAAGGAGAAAATCATATGGCACAGAAATTAGTTATAGTGGAATCACCTGCTAAAAGCAAAACAATAGAAAAATATTTGGGTGATGGTTATAAAGTATTATCTTCAAAAGGACATATAAGAGATTTAGCGACTTCTGGCAAATTTGGTTTTGGTGTTGACATAGAAAATGGTTTTACACCTACATATGAACCGATTAAGGGTAAGAAAAAGGATATTACTGCATTAAAGAAAGAAGTTAAAAATTCTGATAAGGTATATCTTGCTACCGACCCTGATAGAGAAGGAGAAGCTATTTCATGGCATTTAAAGGATGCACTTGATATTGATGATAAAGATTATGAAAGAATAGTATTTAATGAAATTACTAAAGATGCCGTAATTAATTCATTTAAGAATGCTAGAAAAATAGATGAACTAATGGTTAGAAGTCAAGAAACAAGAAGAATACTTGATAGAATAATTGGTTTTAGACTTTCTAAATTAATGCAATCTAAAACTGGTGGTAAATCAGCTGGCAGAGTACAGAGTGTAGCACTTAAGTTAATTGTAGATAGAGAAAAAGAAATAAATGAATTCAAGCCAGAAGAGTATTGGACAATTAAAGCAATATTTGATAATTTTGAAGCGAATTTATTTGGATATAAGGATAATAAAAAATTAGAAATAAAAAATGAGATAGAAACTAAAGAAATTTTAAATAAACTTTCAAATAGTTATAAAATAGAAAATGTAGATAAGAAAAATAAAAATAAATCATCTAAACCTCCTTTTATAACAAGTACAATGCAACAAGAAGCTGCAACTAAACTTGGATTTACATCAAAAAGAACAATGAATATTGCCCAAAAATTATATGAAGGTATTAGTTTGGGTGATGAAACAGTAGGTTTGATTACATATATGCGTACTGATTCAATTAGACTTTCGAATGATTTTATTACACCTACTTTAAAGTATATAGAAGTTAATTATGGAAAAGATTATGTAGGAAGTGTCAAAGTTTCAAAAAAGAAAGAAAATGTACAAGATGCTCACGAGGCCATAAGACCAACATCTATACTTAGAGAACCAGATAAAATAAAAAATTATTTAACTGATGATGAGTATAAATTGTATAAGATGATATATTTTCGTGCACTTGCTTCTTTAATGAAAGAGGCAAAAACATTAACAACAACTGTGATACTTGATAATAATGATTATAAGTTTAAAGGTACAGGAACTGTTACAGTATTTGATGGTTATTTAAAAGTTTATTCTGATTATGAAAAGAATGAAGACAATGTAATACCAGATTTTTCAAGTTATAAGACGAATGTACTTATAACAAATAAGCTTGAGCCAAAACAACATTTTACTGAACCACCTGCGAGATATTCAGAAAGTTCACTTATTAAAGAAATGGAAAGTTTAGGAATAGGAAGACCATCTACATATGCAACAACAATAAGTACAATTGTAGATAGAGGATATGTAAATATAAAAGATAAAAAATTTATTCCGACAGAAATAGGAATAGAGACAACTGAAAAACTTCAAGAATTTTTTAAAAATTTAATAAATGTAAAATACACTGCAAAGATGGAGGAAGATTTAGATAATATAGCAACAGGTTCTATAATATGGAATAAATTATTAGATGAATTTTATAAGGAGTTTGAGCCAATGGTAAAGGATGCATTTGAAAATATGGAAAAGAAAGAACCAGAAAAAACTGGAGAAGTATGTCCTGAGTGTGGTGGAGAATTAGTAATAAGAAAAGGTAAATATGGTGAGTTTACTGCTTGCTCAAATTATCCAACATGCAAGTACATAAAAAAAGAAGAAAAAGAGAAAAAAGAAATAGTAGAAGTTTGTGATTGTATAAAGTGTGGAAATAAAATAGTAGAAAGAAAGACTAAAAAAGGTAAAGTATTTTATGGATGCGCTGGGTTTCCAAAATGCAAAGAAGCATACTGGGATAAACCAATTGGTAAAAAATGTCCTGAATGTAATAATATGTTAGTAGAAAAAGATGGACAAATTAAATGTAGTGCGTGTGATTATAAAGAATAAGTAATTATTCTTTTTTCTTTTGGTAGTATACTTAGTTATTGTTGAGATTTTATCAAATATGTATTAAAATATTATTTAAAGGAGGTAAAATAAATGAAACTAATAATCGCGGAAAAACCATCTCTTGCAAGAAATATAGTGAGTGCCATCGGAAATATGAATAAAAAAGATGGTTATTTTGAAAATGAAAACTATATAGTAACGTGGGCATTTGGTCATTTATTTACTCTCTACGATATAGAAGATTATAATAATGAAGAAGATAAAAAATGGAAAATGGATAATCTACCATTTTTTCCAAAAGAATTTAAATTTAATTTAAAGAAAGATAATAATAAAAAAGTTGATGAAGGAATACTTAAACAATTTAATATTATAAAGAATCTTGTTAATAGACAAGATGTAGATACTATCGTTAATGCAGGTGACTCGGATAGAGAAGGTGAAATAATAGTTAGGCTATGTATAAGTAATGCACTAGAAAAAGAAAAAAAGTTAGTTAGGTTATGGCTTCCAGATCAAACACCTAAGACAGTAAATGATGCACTTTCTAATATGCAAGATGAAAGTGAATATGATAATCTTGCTAACGAAGGTTTTGCACGAACATACGTAGATTGGCTTTATGGTGTGAATCTAACAAGATATGCAACACTCAAATCTGGTACTCTCTTGAGAGTAGGTAGAGTCATTGTGCCAATAGTAAAGGCAATATATGATAGAGATAAACAAATAAAAGAGTTTGTACCAGATATATATTATGCTATTGTATCAAATGAAAAGACAAATGATGAAGCGATTGAACTTACCTCAAAAGAAAAATTTGATAAAGAAAAGTTAGATTTAGCTAAAAAAATGTGTGATAAATATAATGGTGAAATTGCTACAGTGATATCAAAAAAGGTAAAAGAGGACGTACTTAATCCAGGTAAATTATATTCACTCACAAAGCTTCAAAACTATTTAGGAAAAAAATATAAGATGCCTATGGATAAATCTCTTTCAATTGTCCAAAAATTATATGAAGAAGGCTATTTAACATACCCAAGAACTAACTCAGAATATTTAGCAACTAATGAAAAAGATAAGATAAAAGAAATATTAAATGTAGTTTCAAATCTCGGGTATAAAGTTAAATTTAAAGATAAAAAAACTATATTTGATGATTCGAAGATAGAGTCGCATTCAGCATTAACTCCAACATATAAGATTCCAAAAAAAGAAAATATGAGTGATGATGAAATAAAAGTTTACACAGCTGTTATGAGAAGATTTGCCGCAGTGTTTTGCGCTGAGGAATGTAAGATTGAAAAAACTGAAATTAAAATAAAATTAGGAGAGTTAGAAGAATTCATTTTAAAAGGAAATGTTATTGTTCAAAAGGGATGGACTAAGTATGATGAGGCAAGTAAAAATGATAAGATACTGCCAAATATAAATATAGGGGATACTATTAACATAAATTTTATTCCTGTAGAAAAGAAAAAAAGTCCACCAAAGCACTATACTATAGAAACTCTAAATAATTATTTAAAAAATCCATTCAAGGAAGACAAGCAAAAAATTAATGAAGAAGAGAATATTGATGATACTGATGAGTATAAAGCAATATTTGAAGGATTAGAACTAGGTACTGAGGCAACAAGGACAGGTATAATAAATAATGCAATTAATAGTAAATATATAGAACTAAAAAAAGATGTATATTATATACTTCCAGGAGGAATATATTTAATAGATGAGTTATCAAATATGAATATATCAATGGATAAATATAAAACAAGTGAACTAGGTAAAGGATTAAAACAAGTATACAAAGGAAATATTAAAATAAGTGATGTAGTCGATCTTACTGAAAAGGAAATTAAAGAAGTATTTGATAGTAGTGATACATCTAAAGATACTGGCTTTTATAGGGAAGTTGTAGGCATATGCCCGGTTTGCGGCAAAGATGTAATAAAAGGAAGATATAATTATGGATGTACTGGCTACAATGATGGGTGTAATTTTAAAGTAAGTTTTAATATATGCAAAAAAGTAATTAATAAAGAAATAATAAAAAAATTATTAGAAGATAAAGAGACTGATTTTATTGAAGGCTTTATATCGAAAAATAATAAAGAATTTAAATCAAAATTAAAACTTGAAAGTGATGGAAAAATTTCATTTATATTTAATTAGTATTGAAATTATATTAGTAATTGATATATAATTATTATAGTAGTGAGGTAAATATGAATAATGAACCAAGTTTTTATAAACTAAAAAAGGAAAGATTAGAAAGAATAAAAAATATTTATAATTCAACTGTTAATAAGATTAATGAAGCAACTTATATAGACAAAACTGATGGACTTGAGTTAGCTAGATATTTAGTTAGCAATATAGAAAAAGAAGAATATTGTATTTCTGAAATACCAGTAAAATATTTTAAATTACCAGAAGAAAGTAAATCAATAAATTATAAATTAGTATATCTTATTAAAAAAGATAAGAAAAAAAAGGTAGAGGAAATTTTATCAAATAAATTTATATTCAATTCTTCTCAATCAATTATTAAATTTATAATGGATTTGCCATGTAATGATTACATATTACTTACTTATTATAAGGATACAGATATACCTAGGATTTATTTTTCAAATGATAATAAATTAAACTTAACATTTGAATCAAGTAGTGAAATTAATTCTTATATATCTGATAGTAGGTATCAATATATTATAGATTTCATGAATAAAGTAGTAGAATCAAAATTAAATAATTTCTGTTATAACATTAATAATAAAAAGTTATATAAGATGGCTGATGAATTTATTGATGATTATAGAAATAAATCGAAGATTTTAAATATGAAACAAAATAACTTTTAATAAAAGTTATTTTATTTAAGGAGAAAAAAATGAATTTATCAAAATCAAAATATATAGAATGTATTACTTGTAAAAAGAAATTATGGCTCGATAAATACAAAAGCGATGTAAAAGAAAATATTGATAATATTGCAGTTTTTGAAAACGGAAATATTGTTCATGAAATTGCAAAATATTTGTTTGGTGAGCACGTTAATATTGAATTTAATGAAAAATTAGATGAGATGATAGTAAATACTAATCTAACAATAGAAAGTTATAAAAATGTTGTAATAACAGAGGCATCTTTTAATTATGATGATAACTTTTGCAGTGTTGACATATTGCGAAAACAAAATAACAAATATGAGATTTATGAAGTTAAGGGCTCAACCGATATTAAAGATATATATATAAAAGATGTTTCCTATCAATACTATATACTAACATCACTTGGATTGAATGTAGAAAAATGCTATGTCGTATATCTAAATAATGAGTATGTAAGAAATGGCAACCTTGATTTGAATAAATTGTTTATAAAAGAAGATGTTACCAGTGAGATTAAATCACTTCAAACTGAAGTAAAACAAAATATATGTGACATGAGAGAATATATAAAGAATGAAGAAGAAAAAAATGAAGATATAGATGTAAAATGTTTTAAGCCATACAAGTGTGCATTTTATAATTATTGTTCTAGAAATTTACCTAAAAATAATATATTTGATATAGCAAATATGAGATTAACTAAAAAATTAGAATATTATAAGAAAGGGATAATTTCATTTATAGATTTGGAAAGTATTGAGTTGGATAGAAATACTAAACTTCAAATAGAATATGAGTTAAATGATCAAGAAGACCATATTGAAAAAGATAATATAAGAAAATTCTTAGACCAATTAGGAAATAATATTTATTTTTTAGATTTTGAAACATATCAAATGCCAATACCATTATATGATGGACTAAAACCATATGAGCAAATTCCCTTTCAATATTCTCTTCATTACATAGAAAATGGAAAATTATATCATAAAGAATTCTTATCTGAATCTGGATTAGATCCAAGGAGATTGCTTGCAGAAAGATTAATTAAAGATATACCATTTGATGCGTGTATACTTGCATATAATATGTCATTTGAAAAAACAGTAATAAGACATCTTGCTTTAATGTATACTGATCTAAGTGAACATTTAATGAATATTTATGATAACATGAAAGATTTGATGATACCATTTAAAAATAAATGGTATTATACTAAAGATATGAGGGGATCATATTCAATTAAATATGTTCTTCCAGCACTTTTTCCAAATGATGAAAGCTTAAATTATCATAATTTGAATTTGATTCATAATGGTGGTGAGGCAATGAATGCATTTGCAAAACTTGATAGTATGAGTATAGAAGAACAAGAAAATATAAGAAAAAATTTGCTTGAATATTGTAAATTAGATACATATGCAATGGTAAAAATATATGAAAAATTAAATGAGGTGATAAAATGAAAAATAATAGATCTAAATGGCTCATAACAATATGTATAATGTCATTTGTTTTATCAATAGTGATGTCATTTACATCTGAGGCTATTATTCCTAAGATAAATACTGTATTTGGGATATTTGTAATATTAATTTTTATATTTATATCAATTATATTTGATATGATAGGTGTTGCAATAACTGCACAGGAAGAGACACCATTTCATTCTATGGCTTCAAAAAAATTGAAAGGCTCACACCATTCTGTAAAATTGTTAAAAAATTCAGACAAACTTGCTTCTATATGCAATGACGTTGTAGGAGATGTATGTGGTATAGTTAGTGGTTGTGCAGGTGTACTAGTTTCAAATGATATAGCAGCTAAATTTTCAATAAATCCATCATTGGTAGTATTAATTACTACTGCATTGATCGCATCTCTCACAATAACAGGAAAAGCCTATGGTAAAACAATGGCCATTAAAAATTCTAAATCGATTACAATTAAAGTTGGAAAAATATTAAATAATTTTGAAAAATAAAAAAAGAACTATAGTTCTTTTTTATTTTATATCATCAAATAAATTTAAGGTCTTTTCTTTTTTTATAGATACATTTTTAATATAATTATATGTATCATTACTAATTGAAATACCAAGCCTTAATCTATCCAGTTCATTCTCTGGCTTAGAAAAATCATAATCTTTATAATCATATCCTTTGGTTAAATCAATATTATGTTTTAATGCAACATCTATAATGTGTTTATAAAGCTTTCTCATGTTTCTAACAGGAGTTGTTCTTTTCTTCTTATCATCTAAGTCACTATATAAATAAATTAAATGCTTTGCGATTATTTCATTTGATTTTATTATCAAGTCTGTAGTTGATTTTAAATTATAACTGTTTAATAGGTATATAATTTCAAGATATGAATTAATGTTTGCATCATATTCTTTATAAAAATAATCATGGTATTTTTTATAATAAAAACTTTTGAAGTAACAAATGTCGTACATTGTTATGAGAACATCATTTATGGTGAATGCTTTCTTTAAATCATTAGGTCCGAAAGTTATTGATTTTTTTTGCATTGCATGTGCAAGTTCATGGTTAATGCACATTAAATTATAAATATTAACTGCGTTTGGTGTTTTGATTTTAGAAGATTTTTTTTCTTTTTTTTGTAATAACCAGTTAATATCAGGCATTTTCTTGTCAATATTGTCAAATAGTATTTCATTAGGATTAATATTTATCTCATTAGTTCCTGGATTATATCCATTATCTCTTGATGTATCCATTGAAACATTATCTATATAATTTTCGAGTTCTTCTTCATCAATTCTACGTTCTAAATAATCAAGTAAAAATTCAGATGGTATAAATTTATTATTTTCTAGATAATAATTAATTCTCTCATATATATTCATGTGCATCACCCTTTTTGATAATTATATTATATTTATTTTTTTTGATGTGTCAATGAATAGAATTTTAGAAAATACGAATAATAAAAATGAGGTGATAGTATGGATGAAAATATAGAATTATTGCAATATGTTTATAAAAATAGTGAAATGGGAGTATTTACGATAAAAAAACTTTTAAATATGCTTGAGAATAAAGAAAATAAGATTAAATCACTCGCAAATTATGAAATGAAGAAATATAATGAGTTTATGGATGAGGCACGAAAAATAATTAAAAAAAATAAATATGAACTAGAAGAAAATGGTATCATGGCGAAAATAGGGTCATCTATGGGCATAAAAAAAGAAGTAATGTCGGATAATAGTGATGCCGCAATTGCACACATGCTTACTGAAGGTATTACTATGGGAATAGTGGATATGGAAACAAAACTTAAAAACTATAGAAATATAGTAGATAAAAAAACATATAATTTATCTAAAAAATTTCTAGAGTTTCAACAAGAAGAAATAGAAAAACTTAAGGAATTCATGTAATTCTTTTTTTATTTTAATAAATTGTTTGTATTTTTTTAAAAATATGCTATAATATCAGAGGTTAAAAAAAGGGAGAAAGTAGTATGAAAAAGAGAAATATTGCAATAATTGCACACGTAGACCATGGTAAAACTACTTTAGTAGATCAATTACTTAAAGCTTCAGGAACTTTTAGAGATAATGAACAAGTAGATGAAAGAGCTATGGATTCTAATGATATTGAAAGAGAAAGAGGAATTACAATACTTGCGAAACCAACCGCAATTAATTATAAGGATTATAGAATAAATATATTAGATACTCCAGGACATGCTGATTTTGGTGGTGAAGTTGAGAGAATAATGCACATGGTTGATGGTGTACTTTTAGTAGTTGATGCCTATGAAGGAGTTATGCCACAAACTAAGTTTGTACTTAAAAAAGCTATGGAAGCTGGACTTAAGCCAATAGTAATAATGAATAAAATTGATAAACCATCTGCAAGACCAAAAGAAGTTATTGATGAAATATTAGAATTATTGATTGAACTTGGATGTAATGAGGAACAATTAGATTTTCCAGTAGTATATACATCTGCGATAAATGGAACTAGTTCATTAAATGATGATATAATGACACAAGAACATACAATGGATCCAATATTTGATCTTATTATAAATGAAATACCTGAACCAAATATGGATGAAGAAAGTCCACTTCAATTTCAACCAGCATTATTAGATTATAATGATTATGTTGGAAGAATAGGTGTAGGTAGAGTTGCTAGAGGAAAAATTAAAGTAAATGAAATGGTTTCATGTGTAAGATTAGATGGAACTATTAAGAAATTTAGAATTCAAAAGATATATGGTTATCTAGGTCTTAAGAGAATTGAAGTACAAGAAGCAACTGCAGGAGATATAATTGCTATTTCAGGGCTTCCTGATTTAGAAGTAGGAGAAACTATATGTACTGAAGGAAAGGAAGAAGCACTTCCTCATCTTAGAATTGATGAACCAACTCTTCAAATGACATTTGGAGTTAACTCATCTCCATTTTCTGGAAAAGAAGGAAAATTTGTAACAGCATCTAAAATAGAAGAAAGATTATATAAACAAGCAGAAAGTGATGTATCACTTAAGATAAAACCAAATGATGCTGAAAGCTGGATAGTATCAGGTAGAGGAGAACTTCATCTATCTATATTAATTGAAAATATGAGAAGAGAAGGTTATGAACTTGAGGTTTCTAAACCTGAAGTAATATTGAAAGAAGTAAATGGTGTTATTTGTGAACCATATGAAGATGTGCAAGTAGAAACACCTGAAGAAAATGTAGGTGCTGTAATAGAAGCCTTAGGTAGAAGAGGTGGAAATCTAGAATCAATGGATAATTTACCAGGTATAGTAAAATTAAATTATACTGTACCATCTAGAGGTTTAATTGGATTTACAACAGACTTTATGACAATGACAAAGGGTTATGGAATACTTAATCATACATTTAAAGAATATCTTCCAAAGGCAGATGCACAAGTAGGTGAAAGAAGCCTTGGTGTACTTGTTTCTATGGAAAATGGTAAGACAACAGCATATGCTCTTGGAGCTTTAGAAGAAAGAGGAACAATGTTTGTTGAGCCAGGTGTAGAAGTTTATGAAGGAATGATTGTTGGAGAAAATAATAGAGAAAATGATTTGGCGGTTAATGTAGTTAAGGGTAAGAATTTGACAAATACAAGAAGTGCTGGTAAAGATCATACAGTAGTTTTAAAGAAAGCTAGAGCAATTACATTAGAATATGCACTTGAATATATAAATACTGATGAATTAGTAGAAGTAACTCCACTTAACTTTAGAATGAGAAAGAAGATACTAAATACAGAAGAAAGAAAAAAATTTGATGCAAAGGTAAAAAACAATAATTAGTACAATTTTTGACAAAAATATGTGTTTATGATAAAATACTCCTCGTGATTTGAAAGAGGGGTGTTTTTTATTAATAAAAGGGCTAGAAAAATAGTTGTTTTATCAAGTATTACAGCAATGTTACTTACAGGCTGTCATAATAAAAAAAATGATGTTTCAAATAATAAAATTAATACTAATGATTTAATTTCTGAAGAAGAAGATAAGACTATTTCAAATCAAACAATCGCAACTATTTATGAAGAATATAAAGAAAAAACTGGTAAGAATATTAATATAACTGATTTAGAAGTTTTAGAATATGATTTACCAAAATATATATGGAAAAAAGGGGAAAAATATATATATGACTATAGAATTAATGGTTATAATAATCAAGGATATACATATATTGAGCCAGGTTATTATAGCAAAATGTATGCAGTAATAGATACTAGTGAAGATTATATACCTATAAGTGCCATTGCACAAAAGGATGATAAAATATTTAATGTAGAGGTTACATATTTAGATGATAATAATAATGTTCACAGTCCATCTGATAATTATATATTTATAGATGATGTTTCATTAAAAAATATAGATGAATTAAAAAATGCTAATGAATATATATATTCAAAAGAAGAAGAAAGAGAACCTGCTATAAAAAAAGAAAAAAATAAAGTTATAATATTAAAATAATAATTAAAGTTAAATATATCATTATATTTAACTTTTTTTATGTTATAATTTTATTAGGTGGTAGAAATGAAGTATAGAGTAATGGATGGAAATGAAGCTTGTAGTCATGTTTCATATATGTTTACGCAACTTGCGGGTATTTATCCTATAACACCAGCAAGTACAATGAGTGAAAATATTGATAAATATTCATCTGAAGGAAGAAAAAATATATTTGGAGATAAAGTAAAGGTAGTAGAAATGCAAAGTGAGGCAGGTGCAGTAGCTCTTTGTCATGGAGCTCTTACAACAGGGACTTTAGCTAGTACATACACAGCTTCACAAGGATTATTATTAATGATTCCTTCTATGTATAAAATAGCAGGAGAACTTTTACCTTTTGTAATAAATGTGGCGTCACGAACAGTCGCAACACATGCGCTTAGTATTTTTGGTGATCACTCTGATATATACGCAACAAGAAGCACTGGATTTTCATTTATTTCTTCATCATCTGTGCAAGATGTTCCTTTCATGACATTAGTATCATATTTGTCTACTATAAAAGGTCGTATACCATTTGTAAATTTTTTTGATGGATTTAGAACTAGTCATGAAATAAACAAAATAAATATTTTTGATATGGATGAGATAAAAGAATTTATTCCCAAAAAAGAAATAGATGAATTTAGAAGAAATAGTATGCTTTATTCTAAAAAAATAAGAGGTACAGCTCAAAATGACGATATTTATTTTCAAAATTTAGAATCTAGAAATAAATTTTATGATAATATGCCTGACATCGTAAATGAATATATGCAAAAAATAAATAAAAAATTTAGCTGCGACTATAAACCATTTAACTATTATGGAAGTCCTGATGCGGAAAAAGTAGTAGTTGCAATGGGATCAGTTTGTAGTTCACTAAAAGAACTAATAGATATTTTGAATCAAAAAGATGAAAAAGTTGGACTTGTTGAGGTTCACTTATTTAGACCATTTTCTAAAAAATATTTTATAGAAGTACTTCCTAAGACAGTTCGTAAAATAGCAGTATTAGATAGGGCAAAAGAAGCAGGTGCAAGTGGGGATGTATTATATACAGATGTAGTTAATATTCTAAATGATGTAAAAAATAAACCATTTATAGTAGGTGGACGCTATGGACTTTCATCTAAAGATACAACGTTGGAAGATTTATATGCAGTATTTAAAAACTTAGATTCAAAGAATCCTATAAATTCATTTACTATAGGTATTGTAGATGATGTTACAAATAAGAGTTTAAAAAGTGTCAAAATAAAAAATAATAAGAAAAATATAGAAATGCTTATATATGGATATGGCTCTGATGGCATGGTAAGTGCTTCTAAAAATATTGTTAAGCTTATTGGAAATAATACTGAAGGGTATACACAAGGATATTTCGAATATGATTCTAAAAAATCTGGTGGAGTAACTATAAGCCATATTAGGATAGATAAGAATCCTGTATATTCGGCATATTATATAAAACATCCTCATATAGTTGTATGTTCAAAAGACATATATTTATATAAATATGATGTGGTTGCTGGAATTAGAAAAAATGGTATATTTATATTAAATACAAGCAAATCTAAAGAGGAAATTATTAAAATTTTACCTGATGGAGTAAAGAAAATATTAGCATTAAATAATGTTACAACATATATAATAGATGCATATAAAATAGCAACTGAAAATGGTATTCCAAATAAAATAAGTACTATAATGGAAGCGGCAATAATAAATATAACTAAGTTATATTCATATAATGAATATTTAGAAAAATTGAAAAAATCTATAACAGATAAATTTATATCAAAGGGTCAAGATGTAGTTGATAGCAATATTAACTCTGTTAATGAAGTGGCAGATAATATTATTGAGTTGAAGATAGATCCAAAATGGAAAGATATAAATGTTAAAGAAAGTAGTCTAAATGGTATATTTGAATATATAAATAAACTAAAAGGAAATGAACTTTGTGTTAGTGAATTTAATAAACATGAAGATGGAACTTATCCAGTAGATACATCAAAAAAAGAAAAAAGAAATGTTGCAGAAAATTTGCCAAGATGGATAAAAGAAAATTGTATACAATGTAATCAATGTTCAATCGTGTGTCCTCATGGATGTATTACACCTAAATTATTGAATGAAGAAGAAATTAAAAATAATCCAAATGTAGTAGTAGCGGATACTATTGGCAATACTGAATATAAATATGCACTTGAATTTTCATATGAAAATTGTACAGGTTGTGGTGTTTGTGCAAATACATGTTTAGGAAAATTAGGCGCTAAGGCTCTTATTATGGAAAAAGCGGATGAAGTTGATAGAATAAATAATGTTATAAAAAATGTAACAAATAAAAAATTATATTTAGATTCTACTATAAAAGGGCTTGCATATAATGAAGCATTGTTTAAGTATTCGGGTGCGTGCGCTGGTTGCGGAGAAACACCATATATAAAAATGCTTACACAAATATTTGGTGACGGAATAATAATAGCAAATGCTACAGGTTGTTCATCAATATATGGTGGTTCTATGCCATCTAGTCCTTATAATGTATCATGGTCTAATTCACTATTTGAAGACAATGCTGAATATGGACTTGGTATGAGAATAACAAGTAATATAATGAAAGAAAAAATTACTGATATTATGAAGGATAAATTAACAAAAAGATTGGGAATAAAGAATGTAGAAATGTTCAATAAGTGGCTTACTAATAAAGATAATAGTACCATTACTAAAGAGGTCATGAATAATATTAATTATGATGAAGTACCGGAATTAGAAAAAATAAAGGGTTATATTCAAGCAAAAGATGTGTGGATAGTTGGTGGAGATGGATGGAGCTATGATATAGGCTTCAGTGGAATCGATCACATAATGTCATCTGGCGAGAATGTTAATATATTAGTTTTAGATACTGAAGTTTATTCGAATACAGGTGGTCAATCAAGTAAATCAACAAGGATAGGAGCTACATGTAAATTTGCTAGTGATGGAAAAAGAACTAGTAAAAAAGATTTAGCTAAGATGATGATGACATATCCTAATGTATATGTTGCTCAAATTGCATTAGGTGCGAATATGAATCAAGCAATTAAAGCATTTAAAGAGGCCGCTAAGCATAATGGACCATCATTAATAATTGCATATGCACCATGTATAAATCATGGAATAAAAAAGGGTATGAGTAAGTCTATAGAAGAAGAAAGATTAGCTGTTGCATGTGGTTATTATCCAATATTTAGATATGATGCTAGTAAGAAAGAATTTAATCTTGATTTTAAGGATCCTAATTTCGATTTATATGAAGAATTTTTAAGTGGTGAAAATAGGTATGCAATGATAAAAACTGTTAGTGAAAAATTAGCAAGAGAACTGCTAGAAGAAAATAAACAAAATGCCAAAGCAAGATTTGAATATTATAAAAACAAAAAGATCAATTAATTGATCTTTTTTATTAAGCATAAAAAAAAGAAGTCGCTCCCCCTGAGAGGCGACTTCATAAAAAAGAATAAAAAGGGGTTGGCTAGTGTGATACTAGCACCAATTCGCCATTTGGGAATTGGTAGCATTTATATTACT
>ONTJ01000016.1 GCA_900320735.1 uncultured Eubacteriales bacterium | reverse complement strand
TCTATATTCTTAATATAATTATCTATAGCATGTTTTGCCTCACCTGTCTTATTAATATAGGTAGCAAAATTATAATAGTGACTATCTATGTAGTTTGCCATATCTCGACACTTTGAATAAATATTATTATAAATATAGATTCTTTTTTTCTTTTTGAAGTCCCAAAAGAAATATATATCAGCATAAGCATTACCAATACTTGG
Source organism: uncultured Eubacteriales bacterium (assembly GCA_900320735.1). GTDB lineage: Bacteria > Bacillota_I > Bacilli_A > RF39 > UBA660 > CAG-433. Next base: position 30,258 of record ONTJ01000016.1, on the reverse strand, counting down.
AAAATCTTTTAAAAAATGATTAATGTAAAAATGCGATTTATCTTCTGTTGACCAGCTTTGAATATAAGAACTATAATATGAAATCCTTTTAGATATAGTATTATAAAAATTCTCTAATGTTTTTTTCTTTCACAATTATAACTAACTACACTTATTAATAATGCAATCAATGAACTACCAAAAATAGCTAAAGATATATCATAAACTTTACATCGTGTAAATAAAAGAATTATAAAAGAGGCAATAGTAACAACTAATAAACACCATACCGATTTTGCTTGGATTTTCATTAAGATCACCGCTTTTCTTCTATATAAATTATATCATAAGTTATTAATATTAATTTCGCTTATTACTGCTTTTTAGTAATAAATTACAATTCAGATACGTTTTAGATACGTTTTGTATCTAAAACGTATCTAAGACAATGAACACTCTAAAAATTATCCAAAAAGTGGAATCATAGAAAAACCCGCAATCCCTTATTTTACGCGGGTTCGCGGGCTTATTTACCACAACATTGCTTATATTTCTTGCCACTGTCACATGGTGTAGAATCTGCAATTTTTCTGTGATTTTTACAATTTTTTTGTTGAAATTACAAATAACTTATAAATTCTACAATTTAATTTTGCATTAAAATCTGAACAGAACGTATTTAAAAACGTATGCAAAAATCAATTTTAGTATAATTAATTCTTTAATTCTGCATGTCTAACATACATTGATGGTATGGTGATATCTGCACCGAAAATTGATTGATAAGTCATTAGTTCAGACAATCTTCCATAAATCGTTATTATATCATCTTCAAGTATTCTCCCTTGAAAGTAACTTTTTGGAATACTTGCATACATAGTATCTTCATAATATCCATACTCATCTTTTGTTACATTAATTCTAACATCATAAAATTCTTTATTATCCATTACTTGTATAACTTCACCCGTAAATACAGCATATTTACCAATGTAATTTTCTGAATTTCTAAAGATCTCTTTATAAGAATAATTTTGACAATTTGAAATAAATTGATTCTTTTGTGTGTTATAAAAATTTTCATTTACTTCAATTTTAGAATTATTATTATCATATAGAACCGCCTCTGATTCATAGTTGTCTATATTTAGCTTTTTAATATCTTCTACAGTAACATGCCCTACCTCTTCTTTATTGAATTCACAGTAAACACTAACATTCTTTAAATATGATTTATCATCCAAATTTTTCTTTAAACTAATATAAGCTTCCTTCGATTCTATAAAACACTCGGATAAATCAACAACATTGTACATTTTTACTTTTGTATTTAATTCATCATCAATTTCTAATTTTTCATCTGCATAATTCCAACTTGCATTCATGTTGCTTTTTATATAATTTGTCATTTCAACTTTTGCATTTTCTATTTCTTTCTTTGACATTTTTCCGCATCCAGTAACCAACAACCCAACAATAACAAAAATAATTAAAAATTTAAAATTTTTCACTAACATCTACTCCTTACTTCTTGTAAAGATTATAACATAAATTTTGGCAAATTACATATAAGCATTATTAAAAAATCAAAAAAACGAGTCGCTATGACTCGTATAAGATTCCTAGTTTACTGTTGAACGTCTATGTTCATGAACTCTAGTACCATCTTTTTTCTTGTATCCTTTAACAACAACAATCTTCTTTTCTTGTTTCCCACGGACACTTGTTTTTGTTTTTGCCATTAGATTCTCCTTTCTAATGTACAAAGCAACATTTATAAATATTTATTTAAATATAACAATTCTTCATATATGCATTCTCCTCTCTAACCAAGCAAAAACACAAATCTTGATTTTTTTTTTAGAATGCTATATACTAAATATATAGTAGAGATTTTGATGTTCTTTGCTATTGTGCTTATTGTTGCTTTGCACATTTTGTATTGCTATCTCTCGCAAAGATAGCTTTTTTTGTTGTTATAAATTTCTGTTGAATCTTATAACACTATAAATATAGCACCGGTTTAAATATTTGTCAAAATTACCCCAAAATCCATAGAAAAAAACGTATGTAAAACGTATGTAGAGGCTATTTTTGAAGAAAAATTACAACTTTCCGAAGCAAAGAAAAACCCCGAAAACCCTTATATTTCCTGGGTTTGCGAGGCTATCGTCCACAACATTGTTTATACTTCTTACCACTGCCACATGGACATGGATCATTTCTTCCAACCTTATCTACTTTTCTTTGTGTTTTTACTTTATCCTTACTATCATTTGTTCCAGTTGGCTTAACTACTTCTTTTCTTTCTAAATTTTGAGTTATCTCTGCTTTTAGAAGATATTGAGTTGTTTCTTGTTTTATTTTTTCTAACATATCATCAAACAATTGAAATCCTTCATTTGTATATGCTACTAGAGGATTAGTTTGTGCATAACTTCTAAGGCCAATACCTTCTTTTAAGTGATCCATTGTATTAATATGGTCCATCCAGTTAGTATCAATTACTCTAAGAGCAATCACTTTTTCAAAATCATTTATTATTTCTTCAGGTAATTCTTTTATCTTACTTTCATATTCATCTATTAATTTATTTTGTAGAATTTCTATTACTTCTTCATTTGACTTATTTATAATTTCCGAAACATTCACATGATTTTTTCTAAATAAATTTTCATTTAGGTACTCACAAATTTCAGAACAGTCAAATTCTCGTAGTTCACTTTGTTCAATCAAATGTGAGTGAACTAGATTATAGATGTGATCTTTTATTAGATCTAATACTGTAGTATGTATAGATTCATTATCTAATATTTCATTTCTTCTAGCATACATTATTTCTCTTTGTTTACCCATTACATCGTCATATTGAAGTAAATTTTTTCTTATATCAAAGTTATTTCCTTCAACTTTCTTTTGGGCTGATTCAACATTTCTAGTCATTGTTTTACTTCTTAAACTGATTGTTGTACCTAATCCTGCGGCTTGGAGGATATTTTTAAATCTATCTGTACCAAATCTAACCATTAAATCATCTTCAAAACTTACGAAGAATTGTGAATAACCAGGATCTCCTTGTCTTCCAGAACGACCTCTTAACTGATTATCAATACGTCTTGATTCATGTCTTTCAGTACCTATTACACAAAGCCCACCTAATTCCTTAACACCTTCACCTAGTTTGATGTCAGTACCACGTCCGGCCATATTAGTAGCTATAGTAACAGAACCTTTTTCACCTGCTTTTGCAATTATTTCAGCTTCTCTAGCATGATTCTTTGCATTCAATACCTCATGAGGTATTCTTTCTTTTCTTAACATGTTACTAATAAGTTCACTAGTTTCTATTGCAATTGTACCTACTAATACAGGTTGCCCTGATTCATGTCTTTCTTTTATTTCTTTTATTATTGCATTATATTTATCTGCTTTTGTAGCAAATATTAAATCTGCCATATCTTTTCTTATAACAGGTTTATTTGTTGGTATTTGAATAACATACATATTGTATATATTTCTAAATTCTTCTTCTTCTGTTTTTGCAGTTCCTGTCATACCAGATAACTTTTTATACATTCTAAATAAATTTTGAAAAGTTATTGTAGCTAAAGTTTTAGTCTCCTCATTAATTTTAACTCCTTCTTTAGCCTCTAGTGCTTGATGTAATCCTTCTGAATATGCTCTTCCCTTCATAAGTCTTCCAGTGAATGGATCAACAATTATTACTTGTCCATCTTGTACTACATAGTCAACTTCATTTTTCATTGTATAATTAGCTCTTAAAGCTTGATTAACATGGTGAACAAGTGCAGAATATTTTATATCATACATGTTATCAATGTTATAAAATTTTTCACATTTTCTACTACCTTCATCTGTTAAATTAATACCATTTGTTTTTTCATCAATGCAATAATCTTCATTCTCTTTTAAGTTACTTACAAATCTTTGAGCATCCATATACTGACTACTTGTATGCATTGAACCACCAGAAATAATTAAAGGAGTCCTAGCTTCATCTATTAATACTGAGTCTACCTCATCTACAATTGCAAAATTAAGTGGTCTTTGAACCCTATCTTCCTTTTTTACAACCATATTATCTCTTAAATAATCAAAACCTATTTCATTATTTGTTGAATAAAGAATATCACAATTATATTGTGTTCTTTTTTCTTGAGGTGATTGTTCTCTTAAATTTATTCCTACTGTCAAACCTAAAAATTCAAATATTTGCCCCATCCATTTTGCATCTCTTTGAGCAAGATATTCATTTACTGTAACGATATGAACACCTTCGCCTGTAAGTGCATTTAAGTAAGCAGGCATTACTGATGTAAGAGTTTTACCTTCACCTGTTTTCATTTCCGCAATATTACCATAATGTATTGCAAGTCCACCTAGTAGCTGAGTATAGAAAGGTCTTTCACCTATAACTCTATCTGCTGCTTCTCTAACTGTAGCAAAGGCATCCACTATAATATCTTCTATAGTTTCACCTTTTTCTAATCTTTCTTTAAATTCGTTTGTTTTATCTTTTAAAGCATTATCGCTTAATTTTTTATATTCATCTGATTTTAATTCTATTTGATCTGCTATTTTAATGCATTTTTTTAGTTCTTTACTTTCAAAATCAAATATTTTTTTTATTATGCCCATCTAATCATCTCCTTTTACAATTATAACAAATTAACAAGTATTTAACAATATAAAAACACCATAAAGGTGTTTAAATACTTTGTCTCTTTCTCGTTTTTAATAATATGTTAATACCTGAAATAATTACTACTAACGCTATGACTGATAATACTATTACCAATCTGTATGGAAATTCATTTAATAAATGTTTAAACTGCATTTGAATTTCTTTATTTTGATCATTTTTCTTTATTGTCCAAGTATATGTATTATTATTCTCAATTTCAGCATTTGTATAAATCATTTTATATGGATTTGTTATATTTACTTGTATCATATCCAAATCTTGTAAGTTAGATCCACTAATTAGGTTATAATTATTTTTTAATTTTAATTCATCTGAAACATATAAATCAATGTAACTTTTTGTTTTATTATACTGAATTTCATTAAATAATTGCTTATATACTTTACTATTTAATATATAATCTTCTATAGAATTAAACTTTTCATTATATTTAATAGCAACTTTACCATTTGAAATATTTACGTCATATTTATTTTTATCCACATTATTATTTTCAAATATTTTTAAAGTTTTATTATATAAGTCTTTGTTATTATCAAAGGATAATTCAAGTTCTTCATTTACCGACATATCTTTATTTATAGTCAGATTATAATTACCTGAACAACCTGTAAGCAATAGTATGAATATACTTATAACTATTATTTTTAATTTATTATTCATATTAATCCCTCTTTATTAAATAATAATTTATAGTTTCTTTATTTATTTCATTTATCGACCATGAATTTTCATTTGCCTTTCCATCAATCACATTTCCATAAGCTGAGCTTGAATATGGGCACACATATGAATGATTTAAAAGAGCTGGATCTGCAATTAATAATTTACCATCTAATCCAATATTATATATTACGATATGATCAGAATCACAAGTAAGTTTAGAATCTTCATTTGCTTTGACCTCGGCAATAACAAATCCACCTGTTTTAATTGAGCTTTCTATCTGATCTGAATTTATTTTAGTTAATGTTAAGTCATTATATCTCTTTTTAATTGTATCAAAGACTTTATCTATTGTAATTTTACTATTGCATATATCTTTATTATCTTCTTTATAATAATCAAATAACATAATAGGATTTATATTATTATCATATAGTGTTGATACAACTATTGATACAGAAGTTATACTACTGCCAAATGAACTTATATATACTCTCTTATTTCCGCATTCATAATAAACGTCTTTCATATAATCCTTATTTTGATTAAAATAATATAGATAATTATTATTATAAATTTTATATTTCTTCTCAGGTAATACATTTATAGATGTATTTTCCTTTGTATTTGGATGGATTTGTAAATTACGTGTTAATTGATTATCTGATTTAGTTACCTTTATACCATCTATATTTGAATTAATAACGCATGAATTGCTAGTAAATATATTGTTTATTGCAAAGAAAAATAGTATTACTAGATCTATATATAATAATATATTAAAATACTTTTTTCGCCTAAATATTATTAATAAAATAGGTAGAATTAACATAGATATTATTTTTAATATTAGAAAAATATATAAAACTATAATATTACTACACATATTTCTTCCTCCTTATTAATAAATTTTTATTTTGTAATTCATTGGTGAATTAACAGTTACTTCGTATGTCAATTCATTAGTTGTAGCTATATAAGTTATACCATCATCTTCTATTTTTTTACCTACTTCTACTATATCTTCATAACTTATTTTTGATAATTTAACTCTTTGTTTCATATATGAATTATAGTTTCTATAATTATTATCAATTTTGTAAGCTTCTTTAGTATCATATACATATTTAATATAATAGTCTTTTATATATCTATAAACTATCTTAGTAAAATCATAGTCATAATCATATTTATTGTAATTATTTTTTGTAATATTAAATTTATTATCAATATTTATATTATTATTTTTTGCACTATTATACTCTTCTTCGTTTGATATAGACATAGAATAAGTCATATTTATATTATCCTGTTTAATAATTAGATATACGATATCCAATTTATTATTTTTTTCTATATTTACCTTTAAATAATTAATAGTAGTTTCCTGTGTTGCTAACTTATATATTTCTACTACAGAAAAATCATTTATATTATTTAATGTATATTCTTCTTTACCAAAAGTAGATCTCATTGCATCTAAATTTTTATTTTTTACGTATGTAATAACATCTAATAATATATTGTTAATTATTTGATAATTATAGTCATTATCTTCTTTGACAAACGTCATCTTAATCGCATTTAATTTTTTATCACCAAAGTCATTAGAATAATCACCCCTTCTAAATTCATAAAAAAGATTAATCACTATAAAGACAATTAATAATAATATCAATATCCACTTTTTTATCATATAGTCAATCCCTTCTATTATAGTGGCTCATCTAGATAAATATATCCATTTAAGCTATATCCACTCCATCCAAGTGGAGTTAGTGAACCATCTAAACTTATTTTATCAACACCAAACCAACTTTGTCCACTTCCTGCATGACTTATGTAAATCGCATCATCACTAACGCCTTCAACATATGCTACATGTCCTGCACCAGAGCCCTTACTCCATGAAATTATTGAATTTGGTCTTGGTGAATTACCATATTTAAAATATCCTTCTTCTATATTTATTTCATAATATTGTCCACCATCACCCAATTGTGTTGGATATTTTTTATATTTTGTACCATTTGTTTCTAAATATTGACTTGCTCTACCATTTGCCCACCATGTACATTGAAATCTTGATAATAAATTATATGGATGTGACCACCATTTAGGAAATGGTCCACTTTGCATAGCAGAATTACCTTGGTGTTCTTTTGTATTTAAAACTGAGTTTAATTGTTCAGTTAGGGCTGAAGCCTGATTATCAGAAACAATTCCTCCCTTTACAGGAGTAAAGCTTGTAAATTGTGCACCCTTTTGTCTTTTAATTTGTACCATACCTATACTTCTTATGTCATTAAATACAGTAAAATTATAATTACATGAATATGCATTACCAGATAAGTAATAATCAGAAACATTTAGACTAATTATTATATTTGTCATGGCAGGAGCTAAAAATAATAATATAGTAGCAATCAATCTTCTAATAAAATTTTTATTTGCTTTTCTTAGACCTTTTTCACTACCTTCAGCAGTTGCTCTTGCATAATCAATAGATCCAAATACAATAAGTAGAATAGGTGCAATTATATAAAATATAGTCATAATACCATTAACTGAATTACTAAAATTTTCATCTAAAATCCTAGAACAATTATCTTTGTTCTCTTTAATTATTTTATCTACATCTTCCTGCAGTGTATCACATATTTCATTTTCTTCCTTATATTTCATTAAATCCGCAACAATCAAATTTTTTTCAAGTCTACTATTATTACACATTATTGTATTTTCTGATGTGGATAAGTCTTTGCATACATCTTCTTGTAATTTGTTGTAATAATTATAATCTGTTACCTTACCTTCAAGTTGTGCACATGATATTGCACTAACCTTACTTGTATGGGAAAAGAGAATCAAAAAAAAGATTAAAATGTAAAATATTTTCCTTTTCATTAACATCATCCTTAATTATATTAATTATATAATATATAATTTGTTTTTACAAGAAAAAATAGAAAGTATTACTACTTTCTATTCTGTTTCTATTATTCCATAGTTTCCATTTTTTCTCTTATAAAGTATACAAATTTTACCAGATTTAATATCTTTAAAAGCAAAGAATGAATGGCCTAACATTTCCATTTGAATAATTGCCTCTTCTTCATCTATTGGCTTTAATTCAATATTTTTTCTTTTAACTATAAATTCATCTTCTGAGTATTCGTCAACTAAGTCATAATCAAAATCTTTTATTATAGTTTTATTTATTTTTTTATTTATTTTTTCTTTATTCTTTCGTATTTGTCTTTCAAGTTTATCAATTATTTTATCGATAGCTGCATATAAATCTTGATCTGCTACTTCATTTCTAAGTATGAAATGTTTTGTAGGTATAGTTACTTCGATAATTTGATCTCTACCAACCACTTTGATTAATACATTTGCTTCGATTTCATCAGAGTTTTCAAAATACTTATCTAACCTAGATATTTTGCTTTCAACATAATCTTTAATAGCACCTGTAATCTCAATTTTTTGGCCTCTTATTAGATATTTCAAAATACCATCTCCTTTTATTAATTATATCAAATAAATAAAAAAACTACTACATAATAGCAGTTAAATTTTTTTCTTGTATAGGTTTAACGTCAATAGCCTGTAAACCTTTATCAGTTTTAATCAAACTAAATTCTACTGTTTGACCTTCTGATAATGTCCTATATCCCTCTTGTTTGATTGCAGTATAGTGAACAAAAATATCCTCATCTACTGAACCATTTATAAAACCATATCCCTTCTCATTATTAAACCACTTTATTATTCCTTTTGACATATTTTATTCCTCCTTCTTTAATGTCCATATCTATCATAACCTATATAAAGAAGTGGATTCAAGTTTTTTTAAACCCAAAAATTCGACATTTTTTTTGGACGGCTAAATATAATAATAACACATATAAAGTAATAATTATTAATTTAGTATTTTTTTCTTGTTTTTTTAACTTTTTTTGACATTTTTTTCGTAAAAATTTATTTTCATATCTTTTTTTCTGTACTTTTTATCAAATATTGTCCATTTTCTAAACCGCATATTTTTGTGTGCTAACATTCAGTTAATGAGGTGTCTTTATGAAACAAAAATTTGTGGATAAGTGCATGTCAATAATTAGAAATAATAATAAAAATTTAACCAGTAGAGACATTGACAAATTTAGATATGGACTAGAAGGATTTTATCTAAATACTACTAAGATAGTATTCATAGTTATAGTTTCACTAATACTAGGAATATTTAAAGAAACAATTCTTCTCTTATTCTTATTTAATATAATTAGATTTACTGGTTTTGGTGTTCATGCAAGGAAGTCTTTACATTGTCTTGTATCTTCTACTATATTTTTTATAGGATTTCCACTTATATGCATATATGCTAAAATACCTTTATTAATTAAGTATATTATTATCTTACCGTTAATATTAATGTTTGGTATATTAGCACCTGCTGATACTGAAAAAAGACCTCTCATACACAAAAAAAGGAGAATTATATATAAAGTGTTGTCAGTGATTATTGCAATAGTATATTTGGTATTATCAATACTAACTAAAAATAATACACTAAGTAATTGCTTTATTTTTTCTCTTATTATTCAGATAATTGTTATGCTTCCAATTACATATAAAATATTTGGAGTTAACTATAACAATTATAAACAATATGAGACTAATTTTTAGCCATAGATGTAAAGGAGGTATATTAAATGAAAAAAGTTTTTGCAGTAATTTTAACTGCTGTAGCTGCTGCTTTTAGTACTGCTGCTACATCTGGTTGTTTTATTGTTCTACTTGATGAACCAGAAATGCCTGAATCATTAAGATAATAAAAAATAGAATCACCTGATTCTATTTTTTTAATAATATATTATTATTGTTTGAATAAATTTATTATTTTCTATGTCACATACTGTTTCTATTTTATTATTATGTTTTGTTATATCTTTTACTATGGATAATCCATAACCATGTCCAATACCTTTTGTAGTGAATCCTCTTTTCCCAATTTGTTTAATATTATTTTCCGAATTAAATGTATTTGATATAGTAATCGTAATTACATTATCTTCATTTTTTATATCTATCTCAACTTCTCTATCAATTGTTTCCAATGTTGCTTCAATCGCATTATCCAGAAATACACCTAGTATTTTAGTTATATCTTGATAAATTTTGACATTAAATTTTTCTTCAAATATATTCTTAATGTTTTGGTCTACATATAAATAGTATTTGATATTATTATCATCCATCTTACCTATTTTATGATAGATTAATCCTTTTATACCTCCATCTGGGAAATAACTAAGTTGCCTTATAGTATAATTTTGACCACATTTATACTCTTCCACAATTAAATTTAAATATTCTTCTAGCTTTTTAGGATTGTTTTTATATCCCATTATAACCATTAATTGATTGTTATATTCATGATTCTTTTTACCTTGTTCATCTATAATTTTTTCATATTTTTGAACATATTCCATAGATTCATTGTATTTCTTTTCATATCCTTCCTTTTGTATTTTATTATAGACAACATAGACAAGAGATAAAATTACAAAAACAAAGGAAAATACATTAATAAAGAATTCTAAGCTTAGACTTAAATTTAATTTATTGAAGGTGGCTAGTAATATCATTAAATCAATTACGATTAAAATATAAATCCAATCTTTAAACTTATTTGATATTTTGTCATATATTTTTATTATTAAACTACTTATAAATTTAATTTTTGTAATGAAATATACTAATACGCTATTACATATTGTAAACAATAAAAGTGAATATGAAAAGGATTCATAACTATTTAAGTCAAGTTTAATTAATGTTACTAATAAAACAGATAAAAATATTTCTACTATTATAGCTAAAATTTCATATATAATTGCAAAATATATAGATTTGGACATATCCCTATTGAAAATAGATATATAAAGTGAAAAACCTACAAAAAATATATTTAGGAGAATTCTTGAAATGCCATCAAAATATGCGCAAATTATTACTCCAAATATCAACATTAAAATTAGATATTTTAAAAACATTTTGAAATTTATTTTTTGATTTACAATATTATTAATTGAGAAAATTATTAATATATATGTTATTGCAGCGCTTATAATTATATTAACCATGTGCATTTTTACACTCTTTTCTTCTATTTTTTCTTTATTTCTTGATAATATTTTAGTTGAACAAGTGCATTATTTATCACTTTTGATAAATTTTCTTCATAATCTTCGAATTTAGATATAAAATCATATAACATTAATTTATTTTTAAGTGCTAGTGGTAAGTATTCAACGTATGCCGTTGATATGATTATTATGCTATCTAAATCTTTTTTTCTTATTTCTCTTGCAATATCAATTCCTGATGTTTTATTCAGTTCTATATCTAAAATATATATCTTTATATCAGAATTATATATTATATTTTTAAAATCATTTGTGTAATCTTCAAACTTATAAATACGATAATTAATATTATTATTAAACATAGTTTTATTAATTATCTCAACATTTTTTTCTAAAATTATCTTATTATCTTCACATACAACAAAATTTATCATCCTAAACTCCTAAATTATTAACATTAAGATTATATCATAATATTTACAATTTTTTTCAAAGTTATCAATATGATAATAAAAGGTAGACTTTTTATATGTCTACCTTTTTGTTTCATTATTTTTCTTTAATATTTTTTTTCTATCAAAGATTATGTCAGTTGTAAGAATTAACCATAGTACTAATATCAATAATACTATATATAATATTTGACCTATTTTAGCATTTTTTACTACATATACTATAGATGTTACTGAAAATAATATATTGATAAAATAAATTATTAATACAGTCTTTACTTGACTTGAAGTCATGTGTAATAATTGATGATGTAAATGTTTATCATCACCATGAGTTGGTGATTCACCTTTTAATATTCTTCTTATTATTGCAAATAAAGTATCAAGTATTGGAATTGCAAGTATAAGTATTGGTATTATAAATGATGTTATTGTTACATTCTTAAATCCTAGTAATGATATAACTGCTATCATATATCCTAGGAACATAGATCCACTATTACCTAAGAAGATTTTTGCCGGATGAAAATTATGCAATAGAAAACCTAAAGTTGCTCCTATCATGATTAATGCTAAAGATGCATCCAATCCATTATATATACCAGTATATCCTATTACTATTGAAATTGTTACAAAGAATATAGTAGCTATTCCTCCAGCAAGTCCATCTAATCCATCTATAAAATTTAGACAATTCATTAGTGCTACTATAAATATTATTGTTAAGTAAGGTGCAAACACACCAAAATTTAGATAAAAACCATATGCAGATATGTCTTGCATTACGATATTTCCATAAAATACAACTGTACATGCTGATAGTATTTGACCAACAAATTGAACCGATGGTGACAATCTTTTTATGTCATCAAATATTCCAAATATTAATATTATTATTCCTCCAATTAATATCGAAATCATCTGTGGGGTTTGAACACAAAATAACATATACCCTAATAAGAACCCAAAAAATATGGCAAGTCCACCAAGTTTTGGCATTGCACTTTTATGTATATGTCTTCCTCCAGGTATATCAACCGCACCTATATAAATTGCTATTTTTTTTACAAAAGGTATTATACATGCTACAAATAAAAATACTACAAATACTATTTTTATATTATTTAATAAACTACTACTCAAGTTACCACTCTCCTAATAATAATATACATTGTAGTATTTTTTTTGTCAACATAAAAAAAATTGATTATTATAATCAATTCTTATCTATTAATTTAATATTATCTAGCATTATTGAAGTTCCTTCAGCTACACATGTTAGTGGACTATTTGCAATTACTATTGGAACTTTTAATTCATTATATAAAAGTTTATCTATTCCATGTAGCAAAGCACCTCCACCAGTTAGAACAATCCCACTTGTTATAATATCTGCAGATAATTCTGGTAATGTGTCTTCTAATACATCCTTAGTGGCCGCAACTATTTTAAATGAAGATTCTTTTAATGCTTCATATATTTCTTTAGAAGTAATTGTTACTTCATTTGGAAGTCCTGTTGTTAGATCTCTTCCCCTTATGTTCATTTTTTCTTTTTTGTCTTCCAGATAAACTGTTCCTATTTTTATTTTGACATCTTCAGCTGTTCTTTCACCAATTAATAATTTATATTTATCTTTAACATAATTTATTATGTCTTGATTGAATAAATCTCCTGCTACCTTTATAGACTTACTTGTAACGATATCACCAAGTGATAATACTGCTATATCAGTAGTTCCTCCACCTATATCTATTACCATACTTGCAGTTGGTTTTGAGATATCAAGACCCGCACCTATTGCAGCTACTTTTGGTTCCTCTTCGACATATACTTTTCTAGCTCCTGTTGCTTCTGCTGCTTCTTTTATTGCAGTTCTTTCCACCTTTGTTATGTTGGATGGACAACATATTAAAATTCTTGGCCTGGATATAATATTTATACCTTTTATCTTCTTTATGAAGTTAATAAGCATATCTTTTGTTAAATCAAAATCGGCTATAACCCCATCTTTTAGTGGCCTAATTGATAAAACTTTCCCTGGCGTTCTCCCTAACATATCATGTGCTTCTTCTCCTACCGCCAATATCTTCTTATCTTTTGCATCAACTGCTACAACGCTTGGTTCATTAAGAACAATACCTTGTCCTTTTACATATATTAATACATTAGCGGTACCTAAATCTATTCCAATATCTTTACTGAGCAAGATATCATCCCTTTCTTAATTTTTCATATTTCTTTTTAGTAGCATTTCCACCATTTATATGTCTTACTTTTATATGCTTTTTCATAATATTATCCACAGTATAATACATTTTTTTATTTATTTCGCATAATCTTTCATGTAGATCCTTGTGAACTGTACTTTTACTTATATTCATGTGTTTTGCAATTTGTCTAATAGTCATATTATCATTTATTGCATAATTTGCTTCTTTTATTATTCTTTTATATATTCTATTATTCATGAGCACACCCCTATAATAAAATATATAATCTTAAATATTTTTTATGATTTAAAATTCACTTACTTTTTTGTCAAAATAATTAAGTGGATTAACATATTTACTATCCTTAATTAATTCAAATAATAAAGCATTATCTAATGTTTCTTCAAGTTCTAACTTACCACTTTTACCTATAGCTTCGCCTTGTTTTATTAGCTGGTCTTTTGATACAAATACTTCTGATAAGCCTTGGTATACACTTATTATATTATTTTCATGTTTAACTTGTACTATATTTCCTAATACTTCATCTTTACTAACGCTAATTACAGTACCATCTAATATGCTAACTGCATTAAACTCTTCTTGTGATTTATATAATACACCTGAATTTTGAATATATGTATCATCGTAGTATATTAAGGATTCTTCTTTTTCTTTATCAGTTGCATCTTTATCATAAAACTTCTTAGATATTTCTACTTTATCTGATACATATGGTTTCATAACGATTGCTTCTTGCGAAATGACAGGAATATTGCTAGTCATGATACTGCTATTTACGTATTCATAATTATCACTTATACCTGATACA
Source organism: uncultured Eubacteriales bacterium (assembly GCA_900320735.1). Classification (GTDB taxonomy): domain Bacteria; phylum Bacillota_I; class Bacilli_A; order RF39; family UBA660; genus CAG-433. The sequence goes on along the minus strand of ONTJ01000016.1, from coordinate 15,238 downwards.
CTCATATCTTCGGTTGTTTGTATCAGTGAAAATGATAGTAATAAGCCTGTTACCCCCAAAGCATAACCTAACGGTTTTACAAATTTTTTTAATTTTCTTTCTTTCATAAAAAATTCACCTCATTAAAAAGTTTGGTGAATTTTTATTTTTTTATTCATATTTTTTATAATTTTTCTAAATTTGTACCTTGATAATAATAGTTTAATATTTCTTTATAATTTTTATTTTTTTTTGCAAGAGCATTCGCACCATATTGGCTCATTCCAACACCATGACCAAATCCTATTGTAATTATTATTACATTATCACCATCTTTTTGAATCTCAAAATCATTAGATCTAAGTGATAGTTTAGATTGAAAATCTCTTCCCTTAAAATCAATATTATTGATTTTTATGTTCTTAACTCTTCCTGAAGTTGTCAGTACTTTATCCGTTATATTCAATTCACTACTGTAATTTATACCCAATTTTTGATAAAATTCTGATAGTGTAAATATTTTAGTTGCCTTAAATCCTGTTGTCTCAGTTTCATCAAAACTACTATCAACTACCTTTAGATATGGTAAATCTGCACCAAAGACATCTTTATTATCTTCAGTTTTACCATTACTCGTTGAGAAAAAGAAGGCATAAATTATGTCGTTATTATATGTCAAATATTCACCTTTAGTATCATCTATGCATTTTTTTATCTTACTTTTATATTCATTATATTTATCTTTCCATTTTTCTTTTAACTCATTATCTGATTGATAGACTTGCGTTGTTGTTGTGTCAGTAACATCATAATTTTCATTCTTGCTATTTTGAATTTTTTTAAGTGCATATGTTCTTGCTGCAACTGCCTGAGCTTTTATGGCTTCTTCTTCAAAGCTAGCAGGAACTTCGGCTGATACTACGCCAATTAAATATTCTTCTAAGTTAAGATTTTCCACAGTATTATTACTCCTAAGTACTCTTATGATTGTATCTTTTTTATTTGTAATAAATCCTGTCTTTATCTTCTTATATGTATAGTCATAAAAAAAATTAGTAATGCTAAAAGGTATTACAATAATACTCATTAATACTACTAATATTTTTTTCATATTCTTCACCTAATATAGTATATGTTAGTTCTTTGACTCATATTCATCTATTTTTTTAATTCTTCTATTATGCCTTTCATCAGATGAAAATGGTGTAGTTATAAATTCTTCAATCATCCTTATTACTCTATCATAATTTATATCTGCACTAAATGCAATCACATTCGAATTATTATCATTTCTTGTTATTTTTACATCTTTTATGGTAGAGACTCTTGCACATCTCACACCCTTTACTTTATTTAGTGCTATGGACATACCAATTCCACTTCCACATATTGCAATTCCAAGATCTACTTTTCTATCTCTTATTGCTTTTCCTAATTTAAAGGCATAATCAGGATAGTCTACACTTGATTTTGAATTAGTACCTAAATCTATAAACTCAATTCCCTTAATAGTTTTTAATATTTCTTCTTTTAAGTTATAACCTCTATGATCACTAACTATTCCTATTTTCATATTATCACCTATTTAAATTATAGCATAAAAAATAATTATTTAAAATTATTAAATGCTTCTTTTATTACATCATTTATATTATACGTATATTTTAAATTATTCTTAGTTAAATAAAGTAAATATTCTATATTTCCACTTCCACCTTGTATTGGGGAAAAAGTAAGTCCGCTTACATTAAAGTCAATATCTTTAAATGCATTTATAACCTTAGATATTACTTCAAAATGAATTTGTTTACTATTTACTACTCCCTTATACTTATGAGCTACTTCCATTCCACATTCAAATTGTGGTTTTACTAAACAAACAATTTCTCTTATATTTCTAAATTGATTTATTTTATGTAATAATTTAGAAACTGATATAAAAGAAACATCTATAGTCACAATTTCTATATCACTAAATGCATTTTCATCTATGTCTCTAAAATCAGTATTTTCATATAAGTTGACTCTCTTATCATTTTTTACTTTTTCATCCATCTGATCATTTCCGACATCTATTGCGTATATCTTTCCTACACCGTTTTCAATAGCACAATCTGAAAATCCTCCAGTTGATGATCCTATATCACACATTATCTTATCTTTTAAGTCAATATTAAAATTATTTATTGCTTTTTCAAGTTTTAATCCACCTTTTGATACATACTTTAAAACTTCGCCTTGTATTTCTATATTATTTGTTTCATCGACCTGATATGAATTTTTAGTAATACATTTATCATCACAATAAATGTTTCTATTTTTAATTGCTATTTGTGCCTTACTTCTTGTAGGAAAATAATTTTTTTCCACAAGATAATTATCTAATCTCATTAAATCACCTCTAAACAAAAAAATAATTAGTTTAACTAATTATTTATTTTCTTTATCTAAACCATATTTAGCTTTAAATTTTTCTACATTACTTGATTTAGAAGTTCTATTTTGTTTTCCTGTATAAAATGGATGACATTTTGAACATACTTCTGTAGTAATTGTTTCTTTAGTAGATTTAGTTGTAAATGTTTCACCACATGCACAAGTTACAGTGCAATCTTTATATTCTACGTTTGTTTGTTTTGCCATTATGTATTCTCCTTCCGCCATAACTAAATTTAGTTATAGAATTATTAAAATCTTTAATATTATAACAAGTTAATAGTTTTTATGCAAGTATAATTTATTAATTTTATTATATATTTTGTTAAATAATGCCAAATTTCCTTCATTTGTTACATATGTTGGTGTATTATTTGTTAAATAATCACTATTATTATTTAATATTTCGAATGAATCTATGTACAATAAATCGTGATTTTTGCAATATCTATATATCATATTATTCATATATTTATAATACTTATCATTGTGTTTATCATTTGTATTATTGTAATATCCAAGTACTATTATTTTTCCATCATTATATCTTTTTATAATATCTAATAGTAATAAATAATCATCAAATACTTCATCTAAATATTTAAATATCCTATTTTCATCATCATTTACTGTGGATAATTTATAATATATTTCATTTTCACCAACATTTAATATAAGTATATTAGTTCTTTTTAACATATTTTGTATATGAAATCCATCAATACTTTTATTATCTTTAATATCATTGATTATGTCTATTATTCTCGCATTATCAAAAATAAAATCTTTACTATAAAATCCAAAATTATTTTCTTTATCTAATTCATCATATATTAAATCAGAAAAATTTTTAGATATTATGTTATTCGAAAATAATTCTTTATCTCCTAGTATTGAATAATTAATCTCTTCTTTATTCATTATTGAATAAGAAAAAATTAGTATTACTATAAAAATTACTAAAATTATAATTATTTTCATTTTCACTAAAGCACATCCTTTAGTAAATTATATTTCTATCAATTGTAATTTAGCACCTAATTTTTCTAATTTTTCTACTACTTTTTCATATCCTCTTAATATGTAATCTGTATTATTTATTACAGTCTCACCTTCTGCAATCAAAGCAGCAAATAAAAGTCCTGCGGCTGCGCGTAGATCCGAAGCAGTTATATTATTTGCATATAATTTTGTCTTACCATCTATATAAGCTTTTCTTCCATCTATTTTTATTTTAGCACCCATTTTTATAAGTTCATAAAGATTTAAAAATCTATTTTCAAATATTGTTTCTTCTATAGTAGATTGACCTTCAGCCTGTGTCATAAGTGTTGCGATTATTTGCTGCATATCTGTTGGAAATCCTGGATAAACTAGTGTCCTTACATTTATTGGTTTTAGTTTATTTTTATTTGTTACATGTACTTTATCTTCATCTACTTGTATGTCAACACCCATTTCAATTAATTTTTGAACTAGTGCATGTATATGTTCCGGTATTACATTTTCAACAGTTAAATCATCGGATAATACTGCTCCAATCATTATATAAGTTGCAGCTTCAATTCTATCAGGTATTACTTCACAGTAACAAGATTTTAATTCATCAACACCATTTATTCTTATAATATTAGTACCTGCACCATATACTTTAGCACCCATTAGGTTTAAAAAGTTTGCAACATTTACTATTTCTGGTTCTTTTGCGGCATTTTCTATTATTGTCATACCTTTTGCTTTTACTGCTGCTAGCATAATGTTTATAGTTGCACCTACACTCGCAAAATCTAGGTATATATTAGTTCCAATTAATTCATCTGCTTGTATTACTAAAGTATCACCCCTATAAGATATTTTAGCACCTAGTTTTTCAAATCCCTTCAAGTGTAAATCAATTGGTCTAGATCCAATTGTACATCCTCCTGGCATGCATACCTCAGCTTTTTTAAATTTACCTAAAAGTGCACCCATAAAATAATATGATGCTCTTAGTCTTGATGTTAATTTTTCTGGAATTTCTTTATTTTGCATTTGTGATGAAGCTATATATACCATATCATCTTCTTTTCTTTTATAAGAACCATTTAAATATTTTATTATATCTGATAGTGCATCCATATCTGATATATCTGGAACATTAGAGAATTTAACGACTTCATCGCATAAAATAGCAGCTGGAATAAGTGCCACTGCACTATTTTTTGCTCCTCCTATTCTAACTTTCCCATTTAATTTATTTCCGCCTTGTATTTTTAGTATCTTCATATTCTATCTCCTGTAAGATAATTTTATCATAATTTAAAAAAAATAAAAATACTCATATGAGTATTCTTATTTTTTTCTTTATAAATTAAATGTTAATTCATATTCATCTAAATTTGTATTTAATTTCATTTCTTCTAGTTCTTCTTTTAATGCTTTTAGGTAAGATATCTTATCTGTTGAAGAATGAATATTTGAATCAAACTTAGCGTGGTCTGCTAGATTTTGAAGATGTGCACAAACACCTTCTTCATATTTTGTAATTATGATTTCCATAGTCATATTAGCATATATTTCTTTTTCATCATCTGTTAATATTTCAAGACCATGTATCATAGCTTTACTTTGAATATCTCTTTCTTCATCAGTTTCTGCAGCTAACTTTAATCCTCCAGGGAATTCATTAGTATTTATTCTTGCTTCATTTGTGGCAAGTATAGTTAATTCTACTAATGCTTCTTTTGTTAAATTTTCTACTAATTTATTACCTTCAGCAGTTACATCTGTATTCATTTCAGTTTTTTCTGGTAAATATTCTTTTTCCATTTTAATAACTGCTTTTCTTAATTCTTCTTTAGTTTCTTCTGATACTTTAGAATTTTGAATTAATTCATTTTGAACTTTATCTCTTAACATCTCATATTTTTCAAGATATTCTCTTGTTTCTTCATTTGTAGCAAATGATGATATCTTAGGAGCTTCTACCATAGATATTTTTCCTAATGTTATGTAACCATATTCACTTGCAATTACATCATCTAAATTTGAAACTAATTCTTGTGATAATAATATATAATTAATATCTTCTTTAGCATCAACTACTTGTGATGGAGTTAAATCTTTAACTTCACCATTCATAACTTTTATAAAGTTTTCTATTCTTTGAATATTAACATTACCATTTTCATCTTCGTATGCCATACCTGTTAATGAATAGAAATCAGTATATGCATTATATGTTTTAGCAGCCATTTCATAGAAATCAACTTTATTAGTTTCTTCTTTAGCTACTACTTTTTCTTCTGTTTTAGGTTCTATTTTTACTATTTCTATATCTTCTTTATTAGATTCTACATCTTCTATTTTTTTTGTTGAAGAACATCCAGATAATGTCATTACACCTGCAAGTGTAAATGGTAAAAGTTTTTTAGCTTTTATTTTACTTAACTTCATTTATATTACCCCCATTACTATATTTTAATGTTTTAGCTTCTTCTTCAAATTCATATTCTATTTCTTCTTCTTCGAACTCATATTCTACTTCTTCTGGTTCTTCTATAACTATTTTTTCAGGAATTATTTCTTCCTTAATTACATTTCCCTCTTTTATTTCTTCTTTAGTTTCTTTAATAGTTCCTTCATCAGTAATTACAACAACTTCTTCAAGTTTATAATTAGTTTCTACACCATATTCTACTTCTTCTTTTTCTGTTACTTCTTCTTCTGAAACTATTTCTTCTTCTATTACAACTTCAGCTCCATAATTAGAAATATGTGGATCAAGTTCTTCTATAACTACTGTTGGTTCAAACTCTTCATAATAAATTTCTTGTTCTTCTTTTATTTCTTCTTCAGGTTTTTCTTCTTTAGTTTCTTCTTTATTGTATTCTTCTATTATTTTTTTCGATATTTGGTTTAATTTTATAGTTTCTTTTGCTATTTCTTCTTCACTAGTTTTATTTTCTGTTGCTATTTCCTCAGTTACTTCTTTTATTTCTTCAGTTGTAGTAATTTTCACTACTTCATCTTTAGTCTTAGCATTCTTTTTAGTTTTACAAGTTGTTAAACCAAATATTAATACTGCTGCACTACCAATTAAAGCAAATTTCTTAAAATTTCTTTTTACTAAATTGAATTCTTTTCTATTAGTATTTTTAATATATTCTTCTAGTGTATTACTTTTTTCAACAGTATTTATATAAGATTTATTTTTCTTATATTCTTTTTTTTGATTTTCAAGTACTCTCTTAGTTTTAGCTTCTTTAGTGCTTAATGATGCAAAATAAGCTTCATTTGTATATAATTGACGTCTTAGGACTTGATATTCTTGCTCTATTTCTTCAATTAATTCTATATCATCTTCAGCTTTTGCTATTTCATATTTTTCTTCTAAAGATTTAAATTTATCTTTAAGATCTTCTAATTTAACAATAAATGTTCTCATTAAAATCCCCCTCTTTCAAATAGACGAGGACTATAATATCATAACTTGCCTTATTTGTCAAATTATTTTCGGCTTATAAACCTGTCAATTATCTCCTTAATAAATATGGAATATTGAGCATCTGAAACATCACTTTCCTCTGATTCTACAAGACAAAGTGGAGGAAATAAAACACACCACCAATTATCACCTTTACCATCGCCTAATTTTATAACTAGTGATTCATATTTACCTTCTTTATATTTTATTTTTTTGTACTCTTTTTCAGGAAAATAATTATATCCGTAGTTAATATCATACTCTTTATCATAATTTAATTTATTTAATGTATCCTTTACTAACACATCTATTTCATCTATATTATCTTTTATTTTTTTCCTTGAGTCTTCTATATTGTCAGACCCATTTAATATTTCAAATATTTTATTTTGAATAACATTTTTCAATTGAATTTTAATATTTTGATCGTATATTGTATTGGAATTGGCTACTACCCTAAATCTAATTGCCTCATCTGGTATAATTATTTCATTTTTTGATGCATTATTGCATAGATAAAATAAACATAATATTGAAGTTAATAAAATAAATATTTTATTCATAAAAAAATCATCCTTTCAAAAAACCTGTGGATGATTTTAAATATTTTATTCATTATTACTTATAAATATCATTCTATCTCTTTTTGACATATCTTTTTTTATTACTATATTTGGATTATTTAAATATTTAAGTGCCATGTTTTTAATTTTTTCCGCTTGTGTGCACCCAATTTCAAATGCAATTAAATATTTATCACTTAATATATTTTTAATATTTTTAAGTATTTCTTCATAAAAATATAATCCATTATTATCAGCAAATAGAGCTAAATGAGGTTCGTTATTATATACTATATCCATTATATCTTCATCTTTAGCAATATATGGTGGATTAGATATTATTAAATTATATTTTCCTTTTACATTATCATATATATTGGTATTTATAAATTTTATATCTGCATTATTTCTTTTTGCATTATACTTAGCTACTTTTATAGCTTTCTTTGATATATCAGTTGCGCTTATATTTATGTCCTTATATTCCCTTTTCAAAGCAATTGATATGCATCCACTACCAGTACCTATTTCTAATGCTTCAACATGCCCAAAATTAAGTTTATTTAGGTATTTAAGAGTATTCTCTACAAGTTCTTCTGTTTCAAATCTTGGTATTAGTACATTTTTATTTACCTGTATGTCATACCCATAAAAAGATACATTCCCTACAATATATTGAACAGGTATACCTTTTTTTAGTAACTTTAAGCCTTTTTTTATTTTATTTTTAGATAAATATTTATTTAAATATTCAATATCATTCAATCATGATCACCTCTATTTTTAAAATAAAATTACAGTTTCCTGTAATTTTATTCACCCGCTAATTTTCTTCTTTGATCTTCATTAATTAGTGCTTCAACTATTTCATCTAATTTACCTTGCATAATCCTATCTAGTTGCATTATAGTTAAGTTTATTCTGTGGTCAGTAACTCTATTTTGTGGATAATTATATGTTCTTATCTTTTCTGCTCTATCACCTGTACCAATTTTACTTCTTCTATCATCTTCTATTTCTGCATTTTGCTTTTTTTGAAGATCTTCATATATTTTACTTTTAAGTACTTTCATTGCTTGTTCTTTATTTTTTAACTGACTTCTTTCGTTTTGACAAGTAACAATGGTTCCAGTTGGTAAATATGTAATTCTTACTGCTGAGTCAGTTGTATTTACTCCTTGACCTCCTGCACCTGATGACCTATATACATCCACTCTTATATCATTTTCATTAATCTCAAAATCAATATCTTCTACTTCTGGAAGAACTGCAACTGTAGCAGTAGATGTATGTACTCTTCCTTGGCTTTCAGTAGATGGAACTCTTTGAACTCTATGAGTACCTGATTCATATTTTAATTTTGAATATACACTATCTCCTTTTATCATAAATTCAATTTGAGAATATCCACCAGAAGTACCCTCTACTTCATTTATTACTTCTACTTTCCACCCCATATTTTCTGCATAGCGACTATACATATCAAATAAATCTCCTGCGAAAAGGTTAGCCTCATCTCCACCAGCTGCTCCCCTTATTTCTACGATTATGTTCTTATCGTCGTTAGGATCTTTTGGAAGTAATAAAAGTTCTAATTCTTTTTCTATTTTTTCTTTTTTTATTTCAGCACTTGATAATTCTTCTTTCGCAAAAGATGCCATTTCCTTATCATTTAATAACTCTTTTGCTTCATTTATATCACTTAATACTTTTTTATATTCATTATATTTTTCTATTATCTCACTAAGTGATGCTTGTTCTTTAGATAGTGAAGTCATTTTTTTTATATCATTTATAGTCTCAGGTTTAGAAAGTTCATCTGTTAAATAATTATATCTATCTAAAGTAGCTTCTAATCTATCTATCATAAGTATCACCCTATTCTTCTATATCTTCTTCATCAACTATAGTTAAATCTTCTAAATCATCATCTGGTAGATCATCTAGATCATCATCAGAATAATCATCTTCTATGTCTTCTTCTATATCATTATCAGTATCATCATCTTCATCTTCTTCTTCGTTTTCAAGTTCATCTGATATATCTTCTTCACCTTCATCAACAACTACTTTAACTACATGATTTTCTTTTAAATCCCAATTTACACTATCTATTAGTATAAATCTTTTGTCAGTAGATAACGCTGTGAAAAAATCACCAATTTTTTCTTCAAATTCATCATCACCTAAATTAAGTAATTTACATACTTCCTTAAATAAATTTGGTGTATTATATTTTTTATTATCTTCCTTTATTATTTCATAAGCTATATCTGTATAACTCATTAATTCTAAATCTAATATATCTTTCTTTCTTATACTCATCTTTTTAATTCCTTTCAAACTATAACTTTATTACATCTTTTCAGGCATCTGTATACCAAGTAAATTCATACCTTTTTTTAGTACTTCTCCTACAATATTTATTAGATATATTCTAGCATTTCTTTCATCTATGTCATCCGATAATACTTTATTAGTATTATAAAATGCGCTATAGGCTTTTGCTAGATCAATTAGATATCTAGATAATATATATGGTTCACTTTTTGTAGCAGCCATAGATACAATGTCAGTAAAGTTATAAAGTAATTTAACAATATTATATGATTGCTCGTCATTAAGTTTACTATAATCTATTTCATTTAGCAATACATTTTTATCATATTTTTTTATTATACTGTTAACCCTAACATACATATATTGAATATAAGGACATGTTTCACCTTGAAAATTAAGCATTTCATTTAAATCAAATACTTCATCTTTTATTCTAGAATTATACAAATCATTAAATATTACAGAACCTATACCAACTTTTCTTGAAATATCATCTATATCTTCGATATCTCCTCTTTTTTCTTTTATTATATCTTTAGCATGTTTAATAGAATCTAAAAGTAAATCTTCAAGTTTAACTATATTACCTTTTCTTGTGGATAACTTTCCTTCTGGTAATCTAACCATTCCAAATGGGACATGTTCTAGTCCATCTATGTATTTTTGATCTAATCCCAAATATTTAGAAACAGCAAATATTTGTTTAAAATGAAGTATTTGATCACTACCTGTTACATATATATTCTTATAATAGTCATAAGTTCTTGATCTATATAGTATAGCTGCTAAATCACGAGTAGCATATATACTAGAACCATTTGATTTCTGAATAATACAAGGTGTATCAATACCATCTTCACTCAAATCAACAACTTTAGCACCTTCTGATAAAGTTAATTTATTATTTTTTTCAAGTATATCTATTACTTCTCCCATTTTATCAATGTAAAATGCTTCACCTTTTAGACTATCAAATTTACTACCAAGTAAATCATAGGTTCTATTAAATTCTTTTAAACTTAATTCTTTAAATTTGTTCCATAGACTAACGCAGTATTCGTCACCCTCTTCAAGTAACTTAAAATTATTTCTACATCTTTCCAATACGTCATTATCTTCTTCACATAAATTATTTATTCTTACATATATTTTTGTAAGTTCATCAATTGGATTTTCTTCTATATTATATTCTTTGCTCCATAACTTATAACCTTCAATTAACTTACCAAATTGAGTTCCATAATCACCCAAGTGATTTATCCCTACGACATTATATCCTAAAAATTTATAAAAATTGTATAACGCTTTACCTATTATAGTACTTCTCATATGACCTATATGAAATGGTTTAGCTATATTAGGTGACGAATAATCTATTAATACAGTTTTACCATTCCCTATATTTACAGACCCATAATTTTCTTTTTGTAAATCATATTCTTTAAATACTTCTTTTGTAAGAACTTCTTTATTTATATAGAAATTGAGATATCCATTAACACTTTCTACCTTTTCAATAATATTATTTAAGTCAATACTATCTCTTAATTCATCTGCGATAATATTGGGAGCTTTTTTTAACTCTTTAGACAAAGTAAAACAAGGAAAAGTATAATCACCTTTATCACTTTCTTTTATTTCATTAATATTATTGTATATTATATTTTCACTTACATCTAAATTTTCCTTTATAATGTTTGTTATTTCTTTTTTTATATCTATCATTATTTCATCTCCCTAATATTTAATTCATAAATAAATTTACCTGAATATTCTAAGTCAAACCATATTTCATATTCTATATATATTCTGTCACTAGATATTTGTAATTTATTTGTTAATACACTAATATCAATTATACTATTTAATAATTTGATTTTATATTGTGAAGTAGTTTTCTTTCCCTCAATAAAATTAAGTATTGTTTCACTAGATAAATTATCTTTCGTCATAATTATATTGTCCCTACTTATAGTGAGTTTTATATGATCTTCATCAGATTTATATTTTAATATATTTTTCTCATAAGTGGCACTTATATTATTTTTAATTATTTTTTCTTCACTATTAACTATTTTATGACTAACAACACAATTCATAAACTTCACCAATCTTTTTCAGTGAAGATTATATCATATATAATCAAAAAAATCACTTATATTTTTATATTTTTTTAACATAATAATAATAGAAATTTTGGTGAAGAATATGAAAAAGAGAAAAATATTTTTAAAGTTATTTGTTTTTTTTAATTTTTTTATATGTATATTATTTACTATTATTCATTTTTATATAATATATTTACCTAAAATTGATTTAAAAAAAACTAATAACGTTATAATATATGATAAAGATGATAATGTTATATTTAAGGGTAATGGTTCTAAAGAATGGATTAGCTTAGACTTAATTGATCCTGACTTGATTAATGCGACTATTTCCGTTGAAGATAAGAGATTTTTTAAACATAATGGCTTTGACTACATAAGAATAATTAAATCTATGTATAATAATTTACGAACACACGATATAGTTGAAGGAGCTTCTACCATTACACAACAATATGCAAGAAATCTTTATTTAGATTTTGATAGGAATATTAAAAGAAAATTAAAAGAGGCATGGCTTGCCTTAAAGCTTGAAACTACTTATTCTAAAGAAGAAATATTAGAAGGATATTTAAATACCATTAATTATGGTAATGGCGTAATGGGAATACAAAATGCTTCTAAATATTACTTTAATAAAAGTGCAGAAAATCTAAGTCTATCAGAAGCCTCTATGCTTGCAGGTATACCTGGTTCTCCCGCTACCTACTCTCCAATTAATAATGAAAAAAATTCTAAGAAAAGACAAAAAATAATACTTAATTCAATGGTAAAAAATGGTTACATTTCTAAAAAACAAGCAGATGATGCATATATGGAAAAATTAACTTATTATGGTAAAAAAGATTCTCTTAATTTATCTACTCTTTTATATTATAAAGATGCTGCTTTAAATGAATTATATAATCTTAATATTATTCCACATGATTACTTAGATTCAAATAGTATAAAAATATATACTAACCTTGACTTAAGTGCACAAGAAAAATTAGAAGAGGCTGTTAAAAAAGATATAGACAATAATGATATCCAAACTTCTGGAGTAATGATAGAAAATAAAACTGGTAAAATAATTGCTCTAACTGGTGGGACTGATTATGAAAAGAGTCAATATAATAGAGCAGTGTTATCAAAAAGACAAGTAGGATCTACTATGAAAAGTTTTTTATATTATGCCGCACTAGATAATGGTTTTACTGCTTCTTCACTATTTTTATCTGAGCCTACTACTTTTTCCACAGGTAAAAATCAAAGCTACAGTCCTTCAAATTTCAGTAATATATATCCTAATAAAGAAATACCTCTAATACTCGCACTAGCATACTCAGATAATATATATGCAGTTAAAACACACTTATTTTTAGGTGAAGAAATGCTTGTTAATACTGCAAAAAAAGTAGGTATTAAAGAACATTTAACACCAAATGTATCCCTTCCACTTGGAACAAATGAAATAAATATAATTGATATCACAAGAGGATATTCTACAATTGCTAATGAAGGGATTAAAAACGATACATATATTATAAGAAAGGTTAAAACTAATGATAATAAAGTTATATATAAACATAAATCATACCCAAAACAAGTATTAGATAATAATATTACTTTTATATTATCAAATCTATTAAATAACTGTTATGACAACTATTTAATAGATTATAATTCACCAACATGTCTTAGTATTAAACCTAAACTCACTAAGACATATGCAATTAAAACTGGTACAACTAATACAGATTCTTGGACTATTGGATATAATAAAGATTATACACTCGGTATTTGGATAGGATATGATGATAATAAAAACTTATTATCATCAGATACTAAATATTCTAAAATTATTTGGGCTGATACTATAGAAAATTATCTGCGAAATAAAAAAGATTCTTGGTATAATAAACCAGATAATGTAATATCAGTCATAATAAATCCATTAAATGGATATCTTGCAACTAATGAATCTAAAAAGAAAAAGGCTGTATACTACATAAAAGGTACACAACCTACTAAATATGATAATGAAAAATAAGGACCTAGTCCTTATTTTCTACTTTAATAACAAATTGATATAATTCATCAAAATCATATTTTTCTAATCTTACGTTAAAACCAAGTTTATTTATTTCTTTTACAACTGATTCTATTTTAGTTATAACTTTACTAATATCTTTTTTATCTTCACTTATTTCTTCTTCTATTACTTCTATTTCTTCATCATCAACATTAGAAGTTCTATTTAATATTGAATCAATCTCAGGAAAATTAAATGTTTCCTCTTTATTAGAAGTAATTTTTGGAAAATCAAATGATTTAGGAGTTAAATTAGATACTTGAATAAATTCACTTGATTTAGGTAAACCTAATTTCTCAGTAATCAAATTTTCAGTATCTCTTACATTTAATCTTCTTTGTAATATTTCATTTAATACTTCTCTTTGTATATTCTTATCTTCTATTCTAAGTAAACTTCTAGCATGTCTTTCAGAAATCTTATTATTTAATAAGGCATTTTGAATATCATCATCCAAATTTAAAAGTCTAAGTTTATTAGATATAGTTGCTTGTGTCTTACCCATTCTACCCGCTAATTGATCTTGAGTTAAATATCCTCTATCAAGTAATTTTTTATATGATTTAGCCTCTTCAATAGGAGATAAATCTTTTCTTTGAATATTCTCTACAATAGCTACTTCAGCAGACTCATTATCATTTAAATTAATAATAACCGCAGGTACCTCAGATAATCCTGCAATATAAGATGCCTTATATCTTCTTTCACCCGCAATTATTTCATACTTGTCACCTATCTTACGAAGTACAAGAGGTTGTATTATCCCATGTTGTCTAATTGATTCAGCAAGTTCATTTAATCCTTGTTCATCAAAAGAAAGTCTAGGTTGAAATCTATTCGGTATTATATCATCAAGTGCAACTTGTATTATTTCCTTTTCTCTATCCATACTGCTCACCCTTTTTATTCTATATATAATAGTATAAAATAAAAATCCATTTTTTACAATGGATTTTATTTAATTTTAATCAATAAGTTATATTTACTTTTTATTCTTTAATTTATTTTTTATTTTCATACTCCCTTAATACGAGATATTAGACTTTAGAATCTCTATTGCAGGGCGTACGCCGATGTTATTCGCATCGCTAGCGCTAAAGCCGTCGATCAAGCGGCGGTCAGAAGTACTGACGGTCCAAATGATGTTCGCGAAAGACGTGTAAGGCGTTTCTAGCCATTCTGCGCCTTTATAGCTACTTTTTGAGTATCTTGTATTTTCCATTAGAAACTTACAATTTGTACTTAATCCTTTCATACTATTTAAATTTACTCT
>ONTJ01000012.1 GCA_900320735.1 uncultured Eubacteriales bacterium | reverse complement strand
ATTATTTACACTAATTATAAATAAAAAAAAGAACCATATTGGTTCTTATAAACTAAAATGGTCGGGAAGACAGGATTTGAACCTGCAACCTCTTGGTCCCAAACCAAGCGCACTGCCAAGTTGTGCTACTTCCCGATAAAAATGACATATAAATAATATCATTTAAATATTTAAAAGTCAAGCGTTATTATAAATTTAATGAATAAATTGTAACCATATTTCTTCCATGTTGTTTACTATGATACATTGCTTTATCTGCCTCACATATCGCTTCATCTAGATTTCTACCAATTGTATTGCTTATACCAAAACTCATTGTAATATCAAAACCAAACTTATTTTTTAAATTTTCAATCTCGTTTTTAAGGGATAACGCCTTTGAATATGCCATATCATCATCTGAATTTTTCAATAATATAACAAATTCTTCTCCACCCCACCTGCACACCAAGTCTGATTTAGACACATACTTTTTCAAGACTAATCCAACTTCAATTAACACTTTGTCACCCAAAATATGACCATATTCGTCATTAATCTTTTTAAAATAGTCAATATCACCTAAAATTACATTATCGTATTTTTTATTGTAATCAATTGCGCTTCTATTATTTAATTTTGTCAGATAATCTATATTTGCCTGATTCTTATAATACTCTAGTTGTTTTTGTAAAAGTATAATTTCTTTTTTATATAATCTTATTTTTTTATTTTTATTTGCGAGTTCTTTTTTCAAATTTCTATTATACATTTTCTTCCCCCGTATTATTTTATTAAAATCTAGATTTTTTTATAAGTTGCTTCGCCTAATAAAGTAATGAAAAACTTTGCATCTCAGCAAAGTTGATTCCAAAAAAATGGTGCGCCCTAAGGGATTCGAACCCCTGACCTTTTGGTTCGTAGCCAAACGCTCTATCCAGCTGAGCTAAGGGCGCATATAACAATATAATTATCTCTCAAGACAATTACAATGTTATCACTTTTTTTACTATTAGTCAATAAATTAAATACTATACTCACTTTTTTATATAGTATTTAGGAAAATATTTTATCTTTCTAATATAATTCATATAAACAATATATTTTCTTTTTATAGAATTATCTTTTTTATATATTAAAGTATGATATCTATCTAATTTTTTTATTTTTCTTCTAATTTCATCATTATTTAAATATTTTTTTAATAAAATCATTGGTACATTTAACCATAGAATTTCTCTATCATTATTCATGTGTTCCTCTAAATTATTAAAAATAAGATCTTCCACGTAACATGATGCCAAACTTTTCCCAGCACAAGCAGTAAAAAATGAGCTTCTACCAGGTCTTGGATTTATTTCAAATATATAATATTTATTATCTAACATATTATACTTTATATCGAAATTAGCTGTACCATAATATTTAACATCTTCTAAAAATAATTTTATCTTATCCATGATGTCGATATGATCTGTTAACGATATTATCGACGCATAATTACCATATGTATTTGGGTGATACTCTTCTAATATTGGTTGCCCTAGAGACATAAGTTTTACTTTAGCGTTACTATCACAATAGACATTTAATACACGCATATTAGTGTCATCACCTGGTATATATTGTTGAATAATTAAATTATCACTATAACTAGATGAATATATATTCTTTATATTTTTAGTTAACTCATCTAAGCTATTTATATAATATACTTTTTGCTTATCATCAAATTTTGCATTTAAGTATTCATCAGAATTAGAATTATTTGGTTTTAATATAACAGGATATGATAAATCCATATTATCTAACAATTTATTGTAATCTTTTTTATTTATTATATAACTTTTAGGATATATTATCCCATATTTGTCGCATAACTTATAGAATTTTTCTTTGTTATTAAATTCCATAAATCTCTTATAGTCTATGAATTTATTTTCAATATTTTTTATTTTCTTACTGTACTTAACACACAATTCCATGTAATAATCTGAGCAAGGTATAACAATTATTTTTTCATATTTTTCTTTTAGTTCATTAACTAGATTATTTAATATATTTGGAAACATTTTTTCATCATGCACATTATTATTCACAACAAAATTAATTATTTTGCTGCATTGTGTAACATTTAAAATGTGATGTGTCAAAGCATATGGTTTAATTTTATATTCTTCGTATAAAGTTCTAGCAAATCCATATACATTATCATCACTGCCAAGTAATATAACATTAAACTTTTCCATAATCCACCTTCTATAAATTATATTATAACTAATAAAATTATATCATACTTTTATTACATTTAAAATAAAAAAACTAGATATATATCTAGTACAATTCTCACATGGTGGCTTCGGGCAGGATCGAACTGCCGACACCAGGATTTTCAGTCCTGTGCTCTACCGACTGAGCTACAAAGCCAAAAAAATGGCGGTTCCGACGGGACTTGAACCCGCGATCTTCTGCGTGACAGGCAGACGTGTTAACCACTACACCACGGAACCATAAAAATATCAAATTGCTATTTAAGTATACTAAACTTTTACTAATATTGTCAATACTTATGATATTTTTTTATTATTTTTTTGACAATTTATATACTAATAAATATGAACATGCCATCAGAGCAAATGACATTATGCCTCTTAAACTAAATTCAACACCAGGAAAAATTGCAAAAATAGAGCCACAAACAAATCCAATTATACTACTATAAGTCTTTTCAAAATATTTGTTTAATAGCAGATTTATAAGTTTTAAAAAGAAATATAGTCCTGTAAATATTCCTAAAAAAAATGGAAAAAAAGTAATAATACCACTTATAGATATGTGAAGTGGATTAGTAATAAAAATTAATAGTCTATCATATAGACCAAGTATCATTAAAAATAAAGAACTACTTATCCCTGGAACTACTTTACCAAATATATAAAGCAAACCCGCCAAAAATAGATTAAAAAAACTTAGATTATCACTTACTTTATATTTATAAAATCTTGGAATAACAAATATTAATGCTGATATGCACATGGCTACTAATGTATATCTAATCAAAACATTAGAATTTTTTCTTTTAATTTCATCTTTTAATGATGGTATACTTCCTAGTATTAGCCCAGTGAATATATACATCATAACAAACGAATATGAATCATAGAAATATAACAAAACTTTACCAAATACCAATATTCCTAGAATAATGCCTATTGAAAGTGGTAATAAACATATTATCTTTTTCATAAAAGATAAATTACTATTATTAAGTGTAAATACTACTTGGTCATATACTCCAAGCATAATAGCTATTACTGAACCACTAACACCTGGTAACACCATACCTGTACCAATCAAGACACCGGATAAGATAGAATTTAAATAGTTATTCACATATACCACCAATATAATATATGAAAAAAAATAAAAAAAAGTCTTACACAAGTAAGACTTATAATTCATTGGTTGCGGGAGTAGGATTTGAACCTACGACCTTTGGGTTATGAGCCCAACGAGCTGCCAGACTGCTCCATCCCGCGATATAAATTTAAATGGCGGAGAAAGAGGGATTCGAACCCCCGCGCCGGTTACCCGACCTCCTGGTTTTCAAGACCAGTCCCTTCAGCCAGACTTGGGTAT
>ONTJ01000004.1 GCA_900320735.1 uncultured Eubacteriales bacterium | reverse complement strand
CATCTTTAATTCTTTGCATAGCCATTTTATCTTTAGATAAATCTATACCATTTTCTTTCTTAAATTCATTAACTAAATAATCAGAAATTCTTTGATCGAAGTCATCTCCACCTAATTTATTATTTCCTGATGTAGATTTAACTTCATAAACACCATCACCTAATTCTAGGATAGAAACATCGAATGTACCTCCACCTAAGTCATAAACTAAGATTGTATGTGCATCATTTTGTTTATCAATACCATAAGCAAGTGCTGCAGCAGTTGGTTCATTTATAATTCTTTCTACTTCTAATCCTGCTATTTTACCAGCATCTTTAGTTGCTTGTCTTTGTGCATCGTTAAAATATGCTGGAACAGTTATAACTGCTTTAGTTACTTTTTCTCCTAAATAACTTTCAGCGTAATCTTTAATATAAGAAAGTATCATTGCTGATATTTCTTGAGGTGTATATTCCTTTCCACCAGCTTTTACTTTTTCATTTGTACCCATTAATCTTTTGATTGAATAAATAGTATCAGGGTTTGTAACCATTTGTCTTTTAGCTGCATCTCCTACTATTATTTCATCACCCTTAAATGCTACTACAGATGGTGTAGTTCTATTTCCTTCTGGATTTGCTATTACAGTAGCATTTCCACCTTCTAAAACAGCTGCACAACTATTTGTTGTACCTAAGTCAATACCTATTATTTTACTCATATTTATCCTCTCCTTTATTTACTAACCTTTACCATTACCGGTCTTATTACTTTATCTTTATAAGTATATCCCTTTTGCATAACTTCTAGTACTATGTTTTCTTTAGTACCCTCTTTTTCTTCAGTCATCACTGCTTGATGATAGCTAGGATCAAATTCACATCCAAGTGCTTCTATTTCCTTTACTTCATACTTGTTTAAAACATTAATTAAGCTATTATATATCATTAATATTCCTTTTTGATAATTAATGGTATCTTCATTATCAGATGTAACTGAAAGTGCTCTTTCAAAATTATCTATTATAGGAAGAATTTCTAATATTAAAGATTCGTTACAGTATTTAAGTAATCTAGATGTTTCTTCATCTTTTCTTCTTACTGTATTGATCATCTCTGCAGTAACTCTCATATTCTTATCAGTAAGTTCTGAAATTTGTTTTTCAAGTTCTTCTATTTTTTTCTTACCATTATCCTTATGGTCTTTTTCTTTCTTTTTATCAATATTTTTCTCTTCTTTTTCCACGTTAATCCCTTTCTATGCAAGATTTTAAATAATCAAGTAAACTTACAACTCTATCATAGTCCATTCTTTTTGGTCCTATAACTGCAAGCGTACCTTCTTCACCTTGTGCATTATACTTAGTTTTGATAACCGTTAAATCTTCATCTATACTATTTTCAGTACCAATGTAAACATTAATACCACCATCTTCTTCTTTAATAGAAGATACTATATTTTCGTCATCAAATTTATTTATTATTTTCTTTATCTTTTGTGCATTATTAGAAAATTCTTCAAGTTCAATTAATTTATTTTTACCTTTCATTGTCATATCTTTATTGTTCTTCAAATCATTAAATGCATTATAAAATGCGTTGTAAATCATTTCATGATTTTGAACATATTTACCAATTATAGGTTTTATTTCATACTCTAACTTTTCAGACACTTCATTAATTGGAGTACCCACAATTAACTTGTTTATTAATTCAACTGTTTTACTTATCTCATCAATATCAGAATTTTTTATTGTCATTTTTTTATTTTCTACATGACCATTATCTGTTATTACGATTGCAAGTAAGTTATCCTTTGATAGGGCAACTACTTCTACTTTTTTTAGTTTATTATCATTATTACCTAAATTAATTGCAGTATAATTAGTTATTTCTGAAATTATTTCCAAACTTTTTTCGATTGCATCTGATAAAACTAACGACTTATTTTGAAATATAGTCTGAAGATTAAGCATATCTTCACCTGTCATCTCTTTTGGTTTCATAAGATTATTGACATAATATTTATAACCTTTTTCACTAGGAATCCTTCCAGATGAAACATGTGTTTTTTCTAAATATCCAATTTCCTCTAACCTAGCCATCTCACTTCTTACTGTTGCAGGTGACACACCAAGTATGTCACAAATTGCTGTAGAACCAACTGGTATTGGCATTTTACTATATTCTTCAATTATTAGTTTTAATATATCATTTTGTCTACTACTTAACAATATCATCACCTCTAATTCAAGATACAATTTAATTATATCACTATTTTTAGCAATGTCAATAGCCGAGTGCTAAAAATATAAAAAGTAGACAAATTGTCTACTTTTCTAACTTCATTTTTTTAGTTTCACTACTCTTACTCTTTATCTTATTTAATCCTTCTTTATATACACTAAGTATATATTCTTCGCTTATTCCTAAGAAATCAGATATTTGTTTTGGGGTCTTATTTGTAACACCTGAAAACAATAATAATGTTATTAATGATTTTCTATAGTTCATGTTTTTATAGTTTAATATTTCAAATAATTTTTCCTTATCAATATCACCTATATTAAATTCATCTTTTATTTCTTTTTTATTTAAAACTTTATTTTTAAATTCATCATAACTATCTACATCTAACTTTTTATATAGCGGTTTTAATTTATCTTCATCTATAGTAAATACTCCATTTAACATAGCATTTAATGTAGTAATTGAAGTATTTAATGTATGCGCTAATTCCACTTTTGTCATATCAAGAGATGAAATATGATCCTTTAAAAAACTTATTTCATATTTTTTCATAATATCCCCACTTTCTTTACATATTGTCATTTTTTTAAGTTCTTCATAGTTGTTTATATTGAAAATTTTACATATACTATCTACAAATGCTTTATTTGCTTTTTTACCTTCATATAATAATTTATTTAAAATATCTAAATCACATTCCAACTTTTCATTTAATCTTATTTTATCAATTTTATTTTTCTTAATATAATCCCTTAAAAATGATATATCATATTCCCCGTCTTCTAAAAAATCCATATTTCTATCTATAAAATCATTATCTATAATATATTTTATATTAATTAGTATATTTCTACTTAATGTAAGTGTTTTATCATATTTATACCTTAATATATCTATTGCTTTTTCATATACATTATTAATAATCTTAATATCTAAATTATATTTAGGATTTTTAACCAGTATTGTCTTAACAAAACTATAATTTTCAATTACCTTAATTTGAATATCAATATTGTCATTTTTAATTTCATTAACAATATATTCTTCAACAAGTTGATCAAATTTAAGCATTAATTCAATCTCACTATTTTCATTTTTAACTTTATCAAATATTTCATACAGTGTACTAGAAGGTATATCAAATGATGAATATTTTTTTATTTGATTTTCTTTTATTTTATCAAATTTCATATTCACTCCCCCTTGTAGGGCATAGATTATCTATTTATTTGTCTAGTATTATACATATATTTGAAAAAAATGCAAGAAAAAACTACAAAAATGTAGCATTAGTCAATTTTTATAAATTGTTTAAAAAAATCATATCCAAAGAAGTATACTAAAAACGCAAGTACTAATAGTAATACAATCAATATAATCTGAATTTTTGTTATCTTTTTTTGTTTAATCTTCTCTTTTATTTTATCATCTTCATATGCAT
Organism: uncultured Eubacteriales bacterium; assembly: GCA_900320735.1. Taxonomy (GTDB): domain Bacteria; phylum Bacillota_I; class Bacilli_A; order RF39; family UBA660; genus CAG-433. The sequence continues at coordinate 15,660 of ONTJ01000004.1, read as the reverse complement.
CAATAACTTCTTCTTCATTATCAAAAAGTCTATCTAAACTTATAGTATCACCATTTACTTTATTTGGTTTTTCATCAACTTCGACAAAGTCAAAATCATTATCTAAATTTGTTTCGTTCATAATATACCTCCTATATCAAGTAAACTAATATATCATTTAATACATATAAATATTTCTTATTAATATATATTTTATCCTTGTCATTTATTATTTTTCCTTCTTCTATAAGTTTTTTTATTTCTTTAATATCTAATATATCTATTCTATATTTATTATAAAATGATTTTTTATCTATACCATCAAGTAATCTAAACCCTAATATTAATTCATATTTAATTTTATCTTCCTTTGATATAATTTCTATTTGCCTATCATACTCATTATTTAAATATTTAGTTAAATTTTTTGTGTTAGTATATCTCTCATTATTAATGTATCCAGATGCGCCTAGTCCAAATCCATAATATTCTTCGTTATGCCAATATGTTAGATTATGTTTTGATTCATAACCTTTTTTTGCATAATTACTTATTTCATAATGTATGTATTGGTCGCTTAGATTATCTAAAATTAATTTATACATTTCATAATCAAGTTCATCATTAATTGGTTTAGTATTATTAATTTTAAGTCTAGTATTGTCTTCTATTATAAGTGAGTAGCAAGATATGTGACTTACGTCTAACTTCTTAATTTTATCTATATCCGATTGTAATTCATCTAATGTTTCATCTTTTAATGCATATATTAGGTCAACATTAATGTTATCAAAATATTCTTTAACTAAATTTATTTTTTTCTCAATTATTTCATTAGTATAACTTCTATTTAAATATTTTAAATATTTATTACTAAATGATTCGATTCCTATACTTATCCTATTAACACCATTTTCCTTAAACAATCTAAGTTTATCCTCGTTTATATCTTCTATATTACATTCAATAGTAAATTCTAATAAATTATCCTTACTAAATATTTTTATAACATCAAACAACCTAATTAATTGATCAATATTTAGTGATGATGGTGTTCCTCCCCCAATATAAATAGTTTCTATTTTTTCATTTTTATAATTATTTTTTATTTCATATTCTAAAGATTTAAGATAATCATCCACCCATTTTTGATTGTATATGACTTTACAAAAATCACAATATGAACATATTTTTTTACAAAATGGTATATGTATATATACTGATTTAATCATTCTTATACCAAGTATTTCTGATACTTATATTATTACTATTTGGTCTTGGGTTTGGTAAATCAAATTTTGAAGTTATTGGTATCTTAAATGCACTACCAAACATAAGTGCATATCCTGGTTGAAGTGCTTTTATTTTCATAATCATTTCATCTGTTACATTAGGAACAATCTTTCTAATATATTCTATATCAGTTGGATTATTAAGCCTAAATACTATATAATTTGAACACTGTGATAATGTAGTATCACTAAGTTCAGAAGGTCTTTGAGTTATTAAAGTAAGAATAACTCCATATTTTCTTCCTTCTTTTGCTATTTTTTCAAATATATTATATCCAATAAGTGATGTATCAATATCATTTTGAACATATCTATGTGCTTCTTCAATAAATATGTGTATAGGTTTGCTTCCTCTTGGAACTACCTTAAATGATGATTCTAAGAACATTTTAGAAAGTATTTTAATTATTATTTTAGCCTGTCTATCTGTTATTGAATTTATATTGAAATTAACTATAGGATATTTACCATTTTCATTTAGTGATTTAACATAATCTTCTTTTGATATATATTCATCATATTTAAAATAATTACCAAATTCACCATCAATTATAGATTTTAATCTTACTTTTATAGAATTTACTTTTTCATATATCACATCACTTTTAAGTGTACCCTCAGATATAAATGCAAGTTCTAAAGCTTCATACAAATTATCTAAAGTATAGTATATTTCTCCATTTGGTAAATTAAGTTCAACATTATCTACTAAATATGAGGCTATAAACTCTGATACTAATTGAATTTCAGATATCTTACCTTCCTTATCAAGTTGAAGACATTGTTTTAAAGTTCTTGTCCATCCAGGTACTACAACCTTAGTTTCAGTATTTAGTGTATCCGATTTAAAAGATGTTAATATAGCTACTACTTGATCTCGTATTTGAGCAGCTGTTTTTCCAGAATATAATATTTCAAGTATAGCTCTAGCTATTATATCATTTCTGTATTTTTCCTTTGTTTCACTGTCTTTTGAGAATATAGTAACAACTCTAAGCATTTTTTCTATTATTGGTAGTTGTGTAAAATTCTCAGCTTCTAGTAAAAGTGCCAAATCTTCTATACCTAATAAATGTATAGGTATTTTAATAAGTTCACTATTATTATCATTTATATTTGTAGTATATGATTTATAATCTAAACCATTAAATCCAGAAAGTGCATTTTCATATTCACCAAATACATCAAATATAAATATATTTGATTTTGGTCTTATTTTAGATGAAAATATATTTTGAAATATACGCGCTACTGCACAAGATTTACCACTACCAGAATTACCTACAATTGCGCTGTGATTTGAAAAAAATGTATCTGGATTTAGATTAAGAGGATAATTAGAATAAAGTGGTATTCTACCAAAATTAACTGCAAAATCATCTTTAGAATTATCAGTAATAATATCTAGTTCCTCTCTTGTTATTATCCTAATTGTAGATGCAAACGATGGTTTAGTTGATGTTCCCGATACAAAATTATTATTCACTATTTCACCAAGTAACATGATAGTTGCATATTTTAAATCAATAGATATTATTTCACCAATTATTCTCTTACCTTGACATTCAATTGCAACATGTAAATTAGAAAGTCCTGTCTTATTTGTTACGTCAATCGCAAGTTCTATCTTTATTATATTACCTTCTACTGATATTATTTTTCCTAACATGATTTCACTCCCTTATTCTTTTCCTATAATATTATAATAACATAAAAAAAGAAAATAGTTAATAATTATTTTCTTTTTTTTATTCCTCCACACTAAGAACTGATAGAAATGCCTCACTTGGAAGTTCTACACTTCCGATAGTTTTCATTTTCTTCTTACCTTCCTTTTGTTTTTCAAGTAATTTTTTCTTTCTTGAAATATCTCCTCCATAACATTTAGCAAGAACATTTTTTCTATTTGCCTTTATATCGCATCTTGCAATCACTTTATTATTTACGCATGCTTGAATTGGTATTTCAAAAAGTTGTCTTGGAATTATTTCTCTTAATTTTTCTACAATAGCTCTTCCTCTTGAATATGCACTTGATTTATGTGTAATAACTGAAAAAGCATCAACTATATCACCATTAAGTAATATGTCTAGTTTAACAAGTTCACTTACTTTGTAACCAATGAATTCATAGTCAAAAGATGCATAACCTTTAGTATATGATTTTAATTTATCAAAAAAATCATATACTATTTCAGAAAGTGGAAGTTCATAATGCATATTTACTCTAGTCTTATCTATATATTCCATATTAATGAAATTTCCTCTTTTATTTTGACATAATTCCATTATTGAACCAATGTAATCAGTTGGTGAGAATATACTTGTTTTTATGTATGGTTCTTCAATATATGAAATGTTCTGTCTATCTGGAAGTTTTGTAGGATTATCTATAGTAATTATATCTCCATTTGTAAGTGTAACTTTATATATAACTGAAGGTGCAGTTAATATAATATCCAAATTAAATTCACGTTCAATTCTCTCTTTAATTATATCCATATGAAGAAGACCTAAAAAACCACATCTAAAACCAAAACCAAGTGCTTTAGAATCCTCCATTTCAAATGAAAGTGATGCATCATTTAGTTTTAATTTTTCAAGTGCATCTCTCAAATCATTATATCTACTTGTTTCTACAGGATATATACCTGAATAAACCATTGGTTTAATTTCTTTATATCCATCTAGAGATTCTACATCATCTTCTTCTTCTAAGACAATCGTATCACCTATTTTTACATCTGATAATGTCTTAATTGATGCACATATATAACCAACATCGCCTGAAGATAATTCATTTAATTTAAGAATTTTAGGGGTATTAACACCTATTTCAGTTACATCATATACTGCATTAGTTGATTTAAATTTAATCTTATCACCTAATCTTATCTTACCATCTACTACTCTTATTTGAACTACAATTCCTCTATATGAATCAAATATACTATCAAATATCAACGCTCTAAGTGGCTTATCTTTTTGCCCATTTGGTGATGGTATTCTCTCTATAATGGCATCTAATAATTTTTCTACTCCTTCTCCAGTTTTACCGCTAGTTAAAATAATTTCATCTTCACTAAATCCAAAGACAGATTTAAGTTCTTCAATTCTTTTATTGATATCTGCATTTGGAAGATCTATTTTATTAATAACTGGTATTATTTGAAGATCATTTTCTAGTGCCAAGTAATAGTTTGCTAGACTTTGCGCTTCTATTCCTTGAGTCGCATCTACAAGTAAAACTGCACCCTCACATGCGGCCAAACTTCTTGATACCTCATAAGTAAAATCTACATGTCCTGGTGTATCGATTAAGTGAAGTGTATATCCTTTATAATCAAGTTTTACTGCATTTAGCTTAATAGTAATTCCTCTTTCTCTTTCCAAATCCATACTATCAAGTATTTGATCTTTACTCTCTCTTTTAGAAATAGCACCTGTTGCTTCCAGAATTCTATCTGCAAGTGTACTTTTACCATGATCTATATGAGCAATTATACAAAAATTTCTAATTTTATCTTGTGTCATAAAATTCACCTAATAGTATTATACAATATTTTAAAATTTTACTCAATCAACTTTTCAACTGCTTTGAATGTTTTCTCTAAACTATCCATGAGGCTATAATTAATTATATCTGAAAGTTTATTTCCTAGTTTAGTAACCTTGTTGTCATAATTTTTAATATCTTGTTTAAGATAATCATTTAAATTAATTTGTTTACCTTTTTTTACATCTTCTTCAAACTGTTTCATTTTTTCTTCGGTAAATTCTTTTTTCTCTTTATTTTGATATTCATAATAACCATTTTCACTAGCAACATAAAGTGCAACAAATAATACAAATAAACAAAGTAAAATAGTATTAAAAATCTTCTTAGGTTTTATTTTCATATTATATTCCTTCTATATATTTAGTTATTATATCGCAGAGCGCATCGATAGTATTTGATATTTCATCTAGTGTATTTTCTTTACCACCAACTTCTATTAATAATACTCCTTTATTTAAATCTTGATTATAACTATCTGGCCAATTAGGTGTTTGTCTTTTATATATTCCTCTTGAAAGTCCAGGATAATACTTACCTGCAATAGTATTTAATTTTTCCATTATAGATTCATTTTCTTTGTGATTTTTATTTGTAGTACCAAGCACAAATAATATTCTTGCATAGTTTTTATTATTAATATTTCGCGTTGAAATATTTCTATTAACTGAATCTCTATGTAAATCTATAAAATATTTTACAGTTGGATATTTATTCATTGTATTTTTTAGAAATATTCTTGTAGATGTATAGAATGAATCACTTGGCAAATTTGATATTTTGTTAAATTCTGAAATATTAGTATCCTCTACAATTGTTGGTATCTTATTTTTATTTAGTTTTTCTGAAAGCAAGTAAGTAACCATTAAGACATTTGGTGAAATATCACTATCTAGTCCTTCATTTGAATATGTTTCAAGTTGATGAGAATTGTATAAATACAATATTGGATTTTGAATTTGTTTTTGATTATTTTCTATAAAAGAAGTTACTTTATCATATATATCTGTTGAATAATTATCCTCGCCAGCACCCAAGTCTTCCACTGAATCATATGATTTATCTCTTAGAGCTAATTTCAGTTTATTTGAAATTAGAGTTTCTGGTTTTTTTAAATCAATACCAGAAAATAATTTAATACCCTCTTTTATAATAAAATTATCACTACTTTTATCATATGATTTATTAAGTAGATATGTAAGATACTCATCTTTAGTTATATTTTTAGAATTATTAATCAAATATTTTATTGTAAGTACTATACTTATAATAATTATAATAACGAAAAAAAAGAATTTAATGATCGCATAATTTAGTCTTCTTTTCCTTGACTTTTTTAGTCTTATCTTTTTCATTTTCATCACCTATTTATAAAAATACAATAATATTTTTAATAATATTGTCGAAATAAAAAAGCATATCATCGATATGCTTAAAATTTTAAATATGTTGATGAAATATATAATTGCTTACTAGATGCGATTGTAGTATTTGTCTTTCCTATACATACTTCTCCAGTACTTTTAATTAATACATTTCCATTATATATACCAGAAAATGGTTGATAATCAGTTATATCTGTTGAAGGTCTAAAATTATTTGGTACTGATCCAATACATATGTAATTATTAGTTATATTTAATTCAGATGCAGTTGTACCAGTTATATATATCTGACCTATTTTGCCTGTTTGGAAAAATTTTAATGTCAAGCCACTACTATGTTGGGCACTTGTAGTAGTGCTTGTATTTCCAAAACTATCACCATTAATAAAAACCCCACCTACTAACTGTAGCATGTTAGTGCCGTTAGAATTTATTTTCAAACTATTTTCAGTAGTAGATATAGTTCCTCTTAGGGAATCACCATAATATAAATCAATTGAAGAACCTAAATTTGAAGAATTCTTCCCTACATGTAAAGTATTCCCATCAAAATAAGATGTTGGATCATTTCTAAAATAGTTGTTAAATTTTGCATAGTTAGTTGCCGCTACATACAATTCATCAATAGCACTTTGAACATCTGTTGATTGTAATTCACTTACTGTATTGTCATAACCTATATCAGATGCAGTAGTTATATATGTTACTGCACTCACACTTACTATACTAGTTATTACCATTAAAGTAAGTCCTATAACAAATAATATTTTTCCTTTATTTTTCATTTTATCACTCCATTTATATAGTATACATCAATGTATAATTAATTTTAGTTCCAGAGGCAAGTACCACTGCATTATTGTTAGAATTTTTTGAATATCCAATTCGTATTAATCCTTCAGCAGTCATGTTACATGCAATCTTATAATCGCCTTCTAATATTTTGTATTGGAATTTTCCAATTATAGGTCTATAGTCACTAGGTAGTGTATATATTGTAGCATAAGAATTACTTATATCTAATTGCTCATTTAAAGTACCATGTACCATAATAAATACTACATTCCCTGTTTTATATACATCTATAGTAATGCCTTTGAATGTACCTGTTTCATGAAAAACTGATGTCATATCTATATTTTGAAGATATACTGCTTTATTACTATTTAATTCTATTTTATCTGATACTATTTTCAAGCTTTCATCATCAGTAGTAATTTCTCCATAGTTATTTTGACTACTTGGATAATAAAGTTTAATTGAAGAAGATGATGATGCAGTTTTTGTTTTTAGTTTTAATCTAGTATCACTAAAATAGGCATTAGGATTATTTTTAAAATAATTATTAAGGTTTTCTCCATTAAGTGTACTTCCATTTGCATTTAAAATATCAGCTTGCACTTTCATATTCTTATTAGTATTTCTATAAATAAAATTTGAGGAATATACAAATGATATTATAGAATATACTATCATTATACTACCTAATATTCCTGGTACTAAAAACTTATCCTTCATATCTACCTATCCTTTATTATACAAATATATTTTAACTTTTAATTAGTAATTTGTCAATGACGTGTTTACAAATGTGTTACATTTAAATGAAGCACATTATTGATTCCATTACCTATTAATTGACTTAATTTTTTTATTTGAAAATCTATATCTTTAGAAGTAACTATCATATTATATCCAATTGGTATTAACACTTCTGATATAAATGATTTGCTTTCTTCATTAGATAAACCACCAAATATACCAAACAATTCCTTCTTATTTTCAATACTTACATCATAATTTTTAAAATTTGTTCTTGATATTTTTAACTTTTCTTTTACATTGTTAATATTATTTTTAAAGTACGAATAATACTTTGCCATATAATTTATTGAATCATCTACTATAGTTATTGTATCTACAACTGTTGGAATACCAATTGCGAATACAGGTACATTTAGTAATTCTTTATTTATTTCTTTTCTATTATTACCAATACCTGATCCAGGATTTATACCCGCATCCGTTATTTGTATAGTTTTATTTACTCTATCAACACTTGAAGCTTTAAGTGAGTCAACAACTATTACAAAATCCGGTTTTATTTTATCTACAACTGCTTTTATAATATCAAAAGTCTCAATACCAGTTTGACCCATTACCCCTGGATTAATTGCAGAAACACATCTAAAACCCGAATCAACATTTATTTTCAAATTATAGAAATGATTTGTAACAATTATATTATTTATGCTAAGGGGTCCAAGACAGTCTGGTGTACTATTTTCATTACCAAGACCAATAACTAGGCAGCTATCATCATTTTTAATATTATAACCATTTAGTAATTTTGTTAGTTCTTTAATAAATACTTCCTCTACTTTAATAAAATTTTCATGATCTGTTACATCACTATATTCTATGGTTATATATTTTCCTTTTTTCTTATAACATCTAATATCTTCTTCAATATTTATCGTACTTACTATTATATTTTCAAATTCTTCCTTAATAATATTTTTATTATTTATTTCCTCCTCAATAGCTAAATCTGTTCTTATATTTATCATTGAAGTATCTATTTTATGCCCCATTTTTATTCCTCCTATAATACTATTTTGTCAAAAATCACAATAATTATTGATTTTTTAAATAATATTTGATAAAATTAATAAAGCGAGTAAGTCATGGAGGTGAAATTGTGGCAAATATTAAAAGTGCTAAAAAAAGAATTCTAGTTAATGAAACTAAAAGAGCAAATAATTTACCAAAAAAATCTGTTATGAAATCTTCAATAAAAAAAGCTGTTGTTAATCCTAGCGAAGAAACAGTTAAAGAAGCAAATAAAAGAATAGATAAAGCATTAAAAAGCGGAATTATTACTAAAAACAAAGCAGCTAGAGCAAAATCAAGAATAGCTAAAAGTTTAAATAAATAATATCTTTAATAGATATTTTTTTTATTTTCTGATATAATTTATAATAGGTGAAGAATATGAAAAGACTATTTGTAATTATATTTTGTTTTTTAATCAGTATTAATATTATTGATAGAATATTTTTAAATGACGATATCTATACTGGATTTAAAAATTTATTTTTAAATCCGCAATATAAAATAATAATTAATCAAGATACCTTAAATAGTAGATATAAATATCATGAATATAGTAATTTATTTAAAAATACAACTAATTTTTATCCGTCAAACAAAAATGAATTATTAGATATTTACTATACTATGATGAATAATGGCTTTGATAATTTTACATATTACTGTAATAAAAATTATAAAACATGTTATGAAGATATAAATGATATTTCGCATAATACTACATTATTTACATATATGAATCAACTAGTTCATCCATATAATTCATTTAAGATGGTTAATTCAAATTATTCAGTTAATGGTAAGGTTGATATTACAATTGATAGTAAATACACTAAAAATGATATTATTAAGATTGATAATGAAATAAATAATATAATTAATAAATTAAATATAAATAATGTACCTTCTATAAATGAGAAAATAAGATTATTTCATGATTATATAGCAGATACTAATGTTTATGATGAAGATAAAGCAAATAATATTTCAAAATATAATTCAGATATGGCAATTGGTACTTTATTTCAAGGACATTCTACATGTAGCGGCTACACTGATACAATGGCAATATTTTTAGATAAATTAGGTATCGAAAATATTAAAATAATAACAAAAAAACATACATGGAATGCAATAAAATTAGATAATAAATGGTATCATTTAGATTTAACTTGGGACGATCCTATTACTAATAATAAGACAAATATAATACTACACGATTACTTTTTAATTACTACAGATCAATTGCTTAATAAAGATAAAAGTGAACATAATTTTGATAGAAATCTATATAATTTTTTATAATAAAACAAGTATAATTTATACTTGTTTTATTTTGCTTTCTTAATATATTTTTTGCAAGCATTATTTACAAATAATACTTTTACATTATCACCAAGCTTATTTATACAACTAACATATTTCTCATCACTCAATATTTTGGAAGTATCTAAATCTTCTTTAAATACTATATTAATTTTTAAATGGCATTTTTTTAATGCTTCACATGTCAAACAAAATTTTTCTAAAGAGTCTAAATATATATTTGCTTCTAATACTTTTTTAGATAAATCGCATAATAATAAAGAATTTAAATATCCTTTTATAAATTCTACATTTAATATATTATCTTCCATTTTATAACAATTTGAAAATCTATCATATATAACAATCTTCTTCTTATTATTAATTATCATGTCACCACTCCAAATTCATGTAGATACAATATTATCATAAAAATAAAAAAATGTAAAATTATTTATTAATATAATTAATTACATTTTCTATAGTTTCATTAAAATTATTAAAATTTACATCAAACCACTTAATATTCATCTTGTTATTGAACCATGTATATTGTCTTTTTGCATAATGTCTTGAATTCTTTTTAATTAAATCAAGTGCTTCATCAAGTGATATTTCTTTATCAAAATATTTAAATAATTCTTTATAACCAATTACAGTTTTTAAACTTTTTGCATTCCTATCTAAATTATAAAAATATTTTGCCTCTTCTATAAGTCCTGCTTCCTTCATTACATCTACTCTTTTATTAATTCTATCATAAAGAGTCTTTCTATCAGTTGTAAGACCAATAAAATATACATCATTATAAAGAAGATTATTACCTAAATTATTAATAGAATTATTTTCTAAATTAATAAGTTCTCTTATTAATCTTCTATTATTATTTTTATCTACCTTTGAAGATGGATTTAATCTTATTATTCTTTCATATAATTCTTCATTAGTAAGATTTGAATAATCGACCGAAGTACTCTCTTCATTAAACCTATAATCATAAAGTGCTGCCTTAATATAAAGACCAGTACCTCCAACCATGATTATATTTTTTTCTACTTTTTGAAGTTTGGCTATCATATTTCGTGCATCTTTTTGATAATCATATACTGTATAAGTTTCATCGTAATTTCTTATATCAAGTAAATGATGGATTATTCCTTCTTTTTCCTCTTTTGTTACTTTAGCAGAGGCAATATCCATCTTTTTATAAACTTGAACACTATCACAATTTATAATTTCAGCATTATATTTTTTTGCAAGTTCAATACTAAGTTTTGTTTTGCCAACCGCAGTTGGACCTGTTATTACTATTATCATAAAATCACCACTAATCACGTATATTTTATACTAAAACTATTTTATATTCAACTCTTATACTATCCTTTTAAATAATTTATCTAGTTCATATTTTGGATAATGTATTATTGAGGGTCTACCATGAGCACAGTTAAATGGATTTTCACATTTTTTAAGTTGCTCAATTAATGATTTTGCTTCTTCTATTGAAATAGGTTCATTAGCCTTAATACTTGCTTTACAAGCCATCATCGCAGATATACTATCATTAAATCTTTCTAGGTCAAAATCATTATTCATTGTTATGACTTTTTCTAATACATTTCTTATAAATAACTCTTCTAGTCCCTGTTTAAACCATGTTGGATGAGATCTTATTATAAATGAACTATTACCAAATTCTTCTATTTCAATACCAAGACTTCGAATAAAATCTAATTTTTCTTTTATTATTAAAAATTCATCTTTTGGATATTCAATATTAATTGGAAATAACATACTTATTGTATCATGTGTTGGATTTCCCATTTCTCTTTTGTATTTTTCATAGTTAACTCTCTCAGCTGCCGCATGTTGATCTATCAAATACATTCCTTCAATACTTGTACATACTATATAAGTTCCACATACTTGTCCAACTACCTCTAGTTGAGGGAATTGTCTTTTTTCTTTTATAATATTGTCATTAACATCTGTATCTTGAAATTCATATTTATTTTCATCTTCCCTCACTAAATTTTCATTATCCGAAAAATCAAGTACATATTCTTTTATTTCTTTACTTGTATCTATTTTTTCAGATTTACTTTCTACTTTTATCATTGAATTATCAACTGTAGGTGCTAAAAAATGATTATTTAGTGTATTTTTAATATTATTAAATATTAATTCTTTTAGGTCATCAAAATTACTAAATTTAATATCCATTTTAGAAGGATGAATATTTACATCAGTCAATGTTGGATCAACACTTATTTGCAATATTACAATTGGATATCTATTATCAAATTTATATTTGTGATATGCATCATTTATTACTCTATTAAGTTCAGTATTTCGAACTACTCTACCATTTACCATAGTGATCATATGATTTCTATTTGATTTAGTAATTTCTGGAAGTGATATATACCCAAAAATACTATAATCATCATTTTCACATTTAATTTCAAGCATTTTTTTTGCTACTTTGACACCATATATATCATTTATAGTCTTTAACAAATTTCCTGATCCTGATGTTCTCATTACTTCTTTTCCATCATTTATCAATGTAAATCTTATATTTGTATGAGAAAGTGCTGCCCTATTTACTACTGATGTTATATTTGCAAGTTCACTTGGTAATGATGACAAGTATTTAAGCCTTGCAGGAGTATTATAAAATAAATCTTTAACTTCAATACATGTACCTTTTCGCAAATCTCCTGAATATTCTTTAACTACATTCCCGCCGTCTAATTCATATATTATTCCATCAGTCCCATCACATGTTTTTAAGATCACATATGATACACTTGCAATTGAAGGAAGTGCTTCGCCTCTAAATCCAAGAGTTGATATATTAAATAAGTCCTCCTCATTTTTCAATTTGCTAGTTGCATGTGATCTAAAGCAATTAAGTGCATCTTCTCTATCCATACCACAACCATTATCAGTTACTTTCATAGACTTAATACCTGAAGAAATTAATTCTATTTTAATTTCTGTAGAACCAGCATCTATTGAATTTTCAATAAGTTCTTTTATAACTGAAGAACATCTTTCAACTACTTCACCTGCGGCTATTTTATTTGCAAGTGATGTAGACATAACCATTATTTTACCCATAAAATCACCTAATAAAATTATAACAAAAAAAGATGATTTATTCATCATCTTTTAAATAATCTTTAATATTTTGTGCAACTGCTATAGGAACAAACTTACTTAATTCTTCAATAGATGCATTTTTAATATTATTTATTGTCTTAAATTCTTTAATTAATTCTTTTCTTCTTTTTTCACCAATACCTGGAATATTATCTAAAATGCTTGAAAGTGATCCTTTGCTTCTAATATCTTTGTGATAGCTAATTGCAAATCTGTGTACTTCCTCAGATATTTTTTCTAGATAATGAAATAAATTACTGTTTTTTTCAATACCTATTTCACTACCATCTTCATCTATAAGAGCGCATATTCTATGTTTATCATTCTTTTTCATACCACATACTTTTATATCTAAACATAGATTATCAAGTACTTCTTTAATGGCATTTATCTGAATTATACCACCATCTGCTAATATTAAATCTGGTTTAATTAAACCATCATTTATTACTCTAGAATATCTTCTTTCAATTGTCTGCATCATTAAGTGATAGTCATCTTTAACATTACCAATAATTTTATATTTTCTATATTCTTTTTTATTTGGTTTACCATCCGTAAACACAACCATACCACTTACAGTATATGTTCCAAATAAATGTGAATTATCAAAACTTTCAATTCTATGAATATTTATATTAAGAAGCTTACCTAGTTCTTCATTTGCCCTTACCGTTTTATCTAAATCATTTTTTATAAGGTCAAATTTTTCTTTTAATCCTATCTTCGCATTTTCATATGCCATATCAACTAGTTTTTTCTTTGCTCCTCTAGTTGGTTTTACATATTTTATATCAGTAATACTTTGAAGTAAGTTATCATCTAATTCATCAGGTATTAATACTTCTTTTGGTCTATCATTATTATTTTGATAAAAGGATGCAATAAAATTATTTAATACATCTTCCTTATCTTCATTTAATTCATATATATAGCTATTTCTCTCAACTAAATTTCCATTTCTTAAATGAAGTACTTGTATACTTATAAAATCATCCTTAATATAGTAATTAAATATATCTCTATTAACATTATCACTTAAATCAATCTTTTGTTTTTCAAGAATCTTATCTATATAATTAAGTAAATCTTTTATTTCTTTTGCTTTTTCAAAGTTTAAATTATCAGATTCCTTTTTCATATCAATCTTTAATTTTTTTGTAATATCATCATAATTACCATTTAAAAATGATGTAATTTCTCTTATCATTTCTTCCATTTTATCTTTATCAATTTTAATTTTACAATAACCTAAGCATTCACCTATATGATAATACAAGCAAGGCTTACTTTCAAATGTCTTACATTTTTGAAGTGGATATATTCTATTTAACATATTTACAATATTCTTCGCAGCATAGCTATTTGGATATGGGCCAAATAACTTAACATCTTTTCTTTTTTTATTTTTAGGTCTTACTACTTCTAATTTTGGATATGGACTAGTTGTAAGCATTATGTATGGATAAGATTTATCATCTCTAAATATAATATTATATTTTGGATCATATTTTTTTATTAAGTTTATTTCAAGTAAGAAAGCCTCTTTTTCAGATTCTGTTACTATATATTCAAAATCTACTATATTAGAAACAAGTGCTCTAGTCTTACCTACTTTTTCACCAATAAAATAACTACTTACTCTATTTTTTAAAATTTTTGCTTTACCTACATATATTATTTTACCAGTATTATCTTTCATTAAATAACAACCTGGTTTTCTAGGTAATAAAGATAATTTTTGTTTAATATATTTTTTTACATTTTCATCCATATCAATCACCTACTAAGTATTATATCATATTTATATCATAAATATTATTCTAAATAAAGGAATTTATAGTATAATATTCTTAAGGTGAAATTATGATTGAAAACGAAATTATTATAAAAAAATCAAAATTTATAACTAAATTATATAATATAGATAATGTAGATGACGCTAAAAAAATAATAGAAGATTTAAAAAAAGAATATAAAAAAGCAGATCATATAGTATATGCATATTCTATAAATGGTCAGGAAAAAGCATATGATGATAAAGAACCATCTCATACAGCAGGAATGCCTATTTTAAATGTAATACATATGAAAAAATTAAATAATATACTAATTGTAGTAATTAGATATTTTGGTGGAATTAAACTTGGTGCTGGAGGTCTTACTAGAGCATATTCAAATAGTGCATCTGAAATAATAAAAAAGCTTTAAATAAAGCTTTTTTTATTGTCTTTGTTTATAATAACCTAGGATATTACTACTAGTAATTCTATTAAAGTAAATCCTTTTCTATTTTTCATTATTACCTATTATAATTTTATATTCAATATAAAATGAACTAAAATTTTAGTTCATTTATTTTT
>ONTJ01000011.1 GCA_900320735.1 uncultured Eubacteriales bacterium | reverse complement strand
CTAAATTTACTGCACGTTCTTCTATTGATATATTTTTCATATAGAAAACCCCCATACGAATAGTTTTGTTTAATTCTATTCGCATGAATGTTTAATTAGAACGATGTTTTGCCTATTTATTTTTCAAGTATTATATATATATATTATCTACATCTTTTTTTCTTTTATTATCTTTTTAATTTCATAAATTATAAGTAATGTAAATATACTACCAATAAGGATAAAAATTACTGAGGCTATAATATTTTTGTTCAATAAAACAATACCTACTACTATTGGTGCAATCGTTGTAAATGCACATAATACAATAGTTATAAATATTACTGGATATCTAATCAATTTACTTATTTTTTTATTTTTTATAATATTCTCTGTATTATCCATAAATATTGTAACAATAAAGTCAATTACTATATCAAAAACCAAGTCCATATATAATATCCTCCTTTAAACTTATTATTTTTCTACTTACTTTTTCTCTTTTTAAATAAATTTGTTATTTATTGTCTTTTCGCCTTAATCGAATATATATGCTGTGTATCTCTTTATATCAATATGAATAAACTAACCATAATTTTCACATTTTTTTACTATTATACATTATTTTTTCTTTAAATAAAAGCGAACAAAAAAAAATAGTAGAAATCATATTCTACTATTTTACTGGCTCCATCACCAGTCATTTTATCGTTATGTTAATTATTATTTATTAATCTTCTGATTTAATATTCTCTTCTTTCTGCCAAATATAATCCTGTTTCTTTAGTTAGAACTTTAATAGCATCATAAACAGATTTACCATCTTCATCTATTCGATTACATTCACCTGGATTCGATTCATTAAAAAAGTTCCAAGCAGTTACTAATTCATCTACCTTTTTTATACCATTATTATTTAATAATTCATTATATTTTTTGGAGTCATCTTTACCATAAAAAATAGTTACTACATTATATTTGCCAGTCATAATTTCTGCATTTGTTACATGGTTTCCAACTCCTATTTGTGCCATCCCATCATTTACAAATAGATTTCCAAATACCTTTAATAATTCTTTAGCCAAAGTAATAGACATATTGTCTAAGTAATACACATCCTTATGTATTTGCTTTATTATATTACCTTTAATTTTTTCATTCTCTTCACTAGTAGGAACTTCAAGTATCAGAAATAACGGTTCTTTTTGCATATCGACAAAATCATTAATTATTTTTAGTATTTTATCTGCATTAATATTAGCAACAAGACTATTTTCATTTACAGTATATTCTTCGTTAAGTTTATCTGCATCATTAATTTTTACACCTTTAATCATTTTTAACATGAAAACACCTCTATTCAATATTATTATATCATGTTATTTGGTTTCCCATTTAAACAAGCAAAAAATCACTTATCTTACAAGCTTTTTTTCTAATTGTTTCCTATCTCTAATAATACTTGATGATGAACTGCACCATTCCCTTTTTTTACATATTTTATATCTTCTCCACCACCTAAAACTAATGCTGGCGTAAAGAAAAATATATCTTTATAATCAAGTTTTCCTAATTCTTTTACAGCTTTTTTATATAAATCAGCTCTTAATACATTCTTTATAATATCTTTATCTAGAATATATCCTTCGAAAAATTCTTGATAAGAATATCCACATACTTCAATTTTTCTATAATGTATATTTAATAAACACACATCATTTTCATTATCATCTAATTTTCTATAATAGAATATATCCCCAAATGCAGTAACTATTATTGGTATTTTATTAAAATCTTTTTGACCTAACCATGTGTATAGGCTGTTCATATATTCTCTTGGATCTACTACTTTAATTAAACCATCTCCGTATTCTCCAAATCCGTATTCTTCCCATAATTCTATTATTTCTTTTGGTAACATTTGTCTGCCAAAGTTTAAAATTTCCTCGTCTGGCTTTTGCAAATTTTCTCCTGGTTTAAATTTTTCAATAAATTTGCTTATACAATTATTCATAAACTATTCCTCCTCACACTCTTCCCACAATAACTTACAATAGGCATTATTGAAATCCACATTTTCATAATCTTCTATAAATTTAGGATTAATAATTACAACCTCTTCTTTATCTTTATATGGATGCAATCTTACTTTTTTGTTAAAAAGCACACCTTGAGCACTATAAAAAATCATTTGATTTGCTATTCCTACTGCTTTATTTTCTTCAGATTCAGGAATATTTTCTATGCTTACATCTGGTCG
>ONTJ01000002.1 GCA_900320735.1 uncultured Eubacteriales bacterium | reverse complement strand
CCAGTAGAATTTTCTTTTAATTTTTCGACACGTTTTAATAATTCAAAAAATAATTTTTTTCTTTCTAATTCTTCTTTTGTCATACTAACCTCCTTTTTTTCAACAAGCGAGACATATTGTATCATAGATTTTTATCATTGTAAATATTATTTGACAATATTTTATTTATATATATAATATATGTGTAAAAAGGTGGATTAATATGAGTAGAGAAAAAATAAATTGGAAAGTAGAAGAAAAAGATGTATTAGAATTTACCGCACCAATAAATATTGAAATACCAATAGATAAAGGACAATATGGATATATATTTAAAGGTACGAGTATAAATAATTTATCTCCAAAGGATTATTTAAAAAAATTAGAATTAGAAATAATAGACAAACTTTTTACAAGAGATGAACATTCACTATATAAGAGAATGCTAAATTCAAAAATATCACTAAGTTATATACCAGATTTTAAGAATAATAAATGGTACATTGGTTATTCACCAATATATATTATCAATAACATATTTGATATTCTTGATATAGATGAGCAAATAGATTATATTGATTACTGTGATAAAACTAAAATTAAAAAAGCAATTAGAAATATTAAATTAACTTTATTCAATGCAAAATTAGATATATTAAGGGATAAATACAAAGAAAATAAGGCTAAGTTTATTGATGATGTAATTGATGGCGTAGATAAAATATTCTTATTAACAGATTATGATATTCAAAAAAAATTAGAAGGCAAAATTAGATATAAAAATTTACTTCATTATTTATCAGTAAAATCATTAGATTTGCTAGATAGCACTAATGATATTAGATATAGCGTAATTCCAAAAGAATACTATGATGAAGTATCATCAATAAAAAAAGCTGAATATCCAAACCAACTTTATATGGAAGATAGAGTATATTCATATAATTATGATACATTTAATAAAAGATTCAAAACATTATTTACAAGATATCCAATTATATTTGAGCAAGAAATAGGTATATCAAAAATAAATATAATTGATAAATTTGATATTATAAAAAAAGACAGATTTACTGATGAAATCTCATCGGTATATGTGAAATATAAAATAAAGAAGAATAGAAAAGGGAAACAAGCTAAAAATAAAAAAGAACTAGATGACATGCTTGAAAATAAAATGTTATTTTATAGAGAATTAATAAAAATGAAAGATGAAAATAATGAAAATATAGTCATTTCACCTATAAAAGGTAAAAATGATTTATTTGGATATTATGGTTTCGTACTTAAAAATAACTATATTGTATTTGATAAATTCTATACAATAAGTGAAACTGATAATACAATAAAACCAGTTTCTAATGAAGCAATATATATTTTACCAATTGATTTGTTTATGAAATTAGAAGGTAGTAAACAAAAAATGATGAAATATATTAGACATAATAAAAATGGTTATATTAAGAGAATATATCATAACAATAAATATTCATATAGAGAAAAAGTAATGGATTTTATTTCAAAAGAGGATGTTTCGTATTTGAAACATGATAGTTTTTTAAATATATATTCTAAAAATGAAGTAGATATTAATAAAGTATTAACTAAAAAGAATAATTGATATATTATTCTTTTTTTATGTAAAAAATGATATAATGTTATTGATAGTTGACAAATTTCAAAGCAAAATTGGTAGAACGCAACTTTAACATTTGCTATAATGAATTGCGAAAGAGGTGATATTATGACAATTTCAGAAAGATTGTATAATTTAAGAAAAGATAAGAAAATATCGCAAGAAGAACTTGCAAATATCCTAGGGGTTTCAAGGCAAACAATATCAAAATGGGAGACAGGTGAATCAACTCCAGATTTTGATAAAATAGTTCCATTATGTGAATATTTTAAAATTACATCAGATGAGTTATTATCTGGTAAAAAAGATATTATTGAAGCAGACAAAACTGAAAACAAAAAACAGTTTGCTAAGAATTTGGCAATATCAGTTGCGCTTTATATTAGTTCTATAATAATGATCATATTCTTTTCAACTGCATTTGATTTGGCAGAACTTGGAGTATGTTTATTCTTCTTTATTAATGCTATCGCAACTGGCTTAATCATATATAATGGTATTGTATATGGCAAAAAAGTCGAAAAAGAAAATGAAAAAGAAAAAAAGAAAGAAAATATGACAATCAAATTAATATGCGAAATAATTGACATAATTGGCGTAATTGTATATTTTTTAGTAAGTTTCACAACAGGAGCTTGGCATATTACATGGATTATATTTTTAATAGTTGCATTATGTCAAGTAATTGCTAAATTAATTTATGGAATAAAAAATGAAGGAAGTGAAGGAGAAGAAAATGAATAAGACAAGCACAATTATATTAGTAACATTATTAACAATATTAACTATATGTTTAAGTATAAGTTTATTTTTCCTTATTAAAGGTGGGTTTAATTTTGATTTTAGTGATGTAAAACTAAAATTAATTGATTCAAAGGAATTTGATAGTATTGGTAATTTAGATGTTGAAACTGATACTGCTGATATATATATCAAAACAAATAGTGAAAATAAAGTAAAAGTTGAAGTTTATTCAAATGATTATAAAGAAGAAAGTATAACAAATACTACTAATTCTTTAAATGTAGTTTTAATGAAAAAATGTAGAATATTTTGCTTTGCCAAAAGAAGTAAGATATATGTATATTTACCAGAAACTTATAAAAATAATATGTCTATTAGATCAACAACAGGAGATATTTTAGTGGATGACTATGCAGATTCTGATGTAAATATAAAAGTTACAACAGGTGATATTTCACTAAAAAGCATTAAAAATGCAACTATAAGTGTAACAACTGGTGATGTTAAAATATCTAGTGTTAATGACATTATTGTTACTACAACAACAGGAGATATTTTCCTAAGCAAAGTTAATAACTATATGAGTATAAATACAACAACTGGTGATGTTAAAATAGGTGAGGCAAACATTAATAAAAATTCAAATATAAAAGCAACAACAGGTGATGTAAATATTGAAAATATAAAAAATGTTTATATAGATGGTAAAACAACAACAGGAGATAATAAAATAAATAACAATGATAGAAAAAGCGATGTTGAATTGACAATTAAGACAACAACAGGAGATATAAAAGTTAATTACTAATCTTTACTAATAGAAAAATATATGGTAAAATACTCTAGTAAAAACGTTGATGAAGAAATATTTATATAATTGTTATCAAAGAGAGTTAGTGATTGGTGAGAACTAATATAATGATATATAAATTCCTATCTTCTTGAGTGAAATGAAAACATTTTCGGAGGAAACCGTTATCAAATTAAGTTAAACAAAGGATGGTACCGCCTAATATGGCTCCTTAATATACCATCCTTTTTATTTTAGGAGGAATATATATGAAAAATAATGCAATTACATCAAGAAATGTAGATTTTGCCAAGTGGTATACTGATGTAGTCATGGCTGCACATCTTGCAAGTTATACATCAGTAAAAGGTTGTATTGCAATTGAACCAAATGGATATGCCCTATGGGAAAAGATGCAATCAATACTAGATAAAAAATTTAAAGAATTAGGCCATGAAAATGTACAAATGCCACTTTTAATACCAGAAACGCTTCTTAAAAAAGAAGGAGAATTAGTAAATGGGTTTGCACCTGAAGTTGCTTGGGTTACTCAAGGTGGAAGCAAAAAACTTGAAGAAAGATTATGCATAAGACCAACTAGTGAAACTATGTTTTGTGATTATTATAAAACACATGTTTCATCATATAGAGATTTACCAAAATTATATAATCAATGGTGTAATGTATTAAGATGGGAAAAAGAAACAAGACCTTTCTTAAGAAGTAGAGAATTTTTATGGCAAGAAGGACATACTATTCACTCTAGTATGGAAGAAGCAATAGATGAAACAAACAAAATGATTGAAGTATATAAATGGTTTCATAATGATATACTTGCAATTCCATCAATAGTAGGAAAGAAAACAGAAAAAGAAAAATTTGCTGGTGCAGAATTTACATTAACAAATGAGGCACTTATGTATAATGGAGTTGCACTTCAATCGGGAACTTCACATTACTTTGGTCAAAAATTTTCTAAGGCATATGATGTTAAATTTCTAAATAAAAATAATAATTTAGAATATGTATATCAAACTTCTTGGGGAACAACTACTAGAATGATTGGTGGTCTTATAATGGTACATTCCGATGACAAAGGATTAGTACTACCTCCTAAAATCGCACCTAAACAAGTTGTTATAATACCAATAAATGATAATGAAAAGATTATTGATTTATCTGAAGAAATAAATAAGAAATTAAATGATAATAATATTACTTGTTATATAGATAAGTCTGATAAATCACCAGGATTTAAATTTGCAGAGGCAGAGGTAAATGGTATTCCAATAAGGATTGAAATTGGACCAAGAGATTTAGAAAATAATAAAATTACTTTTGTGAGACGAGATACTAGTGAAAAATATGTTGAAGATATAAATATTGATGTAATAGAGTATATAACTAAATTATTAGATACAATACAAAATGATATGTATAAAAAGGCACTTGATAGAAGAAATTCACTTACATTTACTGCAAAAACAATAAAAGAAATGGAAGAAATACTAAATAAACAACCAGGATTTATACATGCAGATTGGTGTGGAGATGAAGAGTGTGAAACTAAAGTAAAAGAGATAAAAGGATGTAAATCTAGATGTATATGTGATGAACCATTAATAACAGGTAAGTGTGCTATATGTGGCAAGGATGCTAAATATAATGTTATATGGGGTCTTCAATATTAATTGTTCTAAGCTATAAGTAGTAATCATTTATTTTAAATAGGTGATTAACATGAATATTACTTATAGTTTTTTTATTACTTTTTTTGCGGGTTTTTCTACATTACTTGGAACGATTCCAATATTTATCAAATTTAAAAATACTAAAAAAATAATTAGTATTTCACTTATATTATCATCTTTTTCTATGATAGTTATTTCTTTGTTGGATCTTTTGCCACAATCGTTTAAATTATTTAACTTGAATTATAATATTTTCTTAAGTGTACTATTATTCTTAATATTCTTTGTTACAGGAATGATACTTATATCACTTATTAATAAAATAATAGCGAGCGATAACAATCTCTATAAGGTTGGAATCATATCAATGATAGGTATTATAGTACATAATATACCAGAAGGTATTCTCACTTTTATAACATCATCTGTAGATGTGACTATGGGATTAAAATTAGCTATGGCAATTACACTTCATAATATACCAGAAGGAATAAGCATTGGTATACCATTATATTATTCTACAGGCAGTAAAATTAAGACAATAATATATGTATTAATAAGTGCATTATCCGAAGTATTTGGTGCGTTTATTACGTACTTGTTCTTATATGATTACATAAACGATATTTTAAT
Source organism: uncultured Eubacteriales bacterium (assembly GCA_900320735.1). GTDB lineage: Bacteria > Bacillota_I > Bacilli_A > RF39 > UBA660 > CAG-433. Next base: position 99,158 of record ONTJ01000002.1, on the reverse strand, counting down.
AGCAATATTACTTTCATTAGTATGTGGTGTCATGACATATATATCATTATTTGAATTAATTCCAGAAATTATTAATAAAAAAAGTATTTAAAATTATTTAAATACTTTTTTTACTTTTATTATATTAAATATGGTCACATATATAATATTAACAGTAGTTGCAATAATAAGAGGATACAGACCTATATGTAAAAATGAAAGACCTATCATAATAGATATTTTCAGTATAGTCCCCACTAGTGTTGAAGTAAAGGCATCTTTTGCTCTATTAAGAGATTGAAGTACTGACGTAATTGGAACTTGAATGTAATATAGAAGAAAGAAAGGTGCTATTAATCTTATATAGGTTATTCCTTCATTAGTATTATAAATTAATTTCATAATTACACCAGGGAATAACATAATTAGCACTGTAAAAATAATTCCAATAACTAATGATAATAATAAAGATTGTTTAATTTTATTTTTTACATACTCGATTTTTTTATTAGAATACCCATTACTAATGACTGGTATTATTGCCTGTGATATGGCCATAGTAAAAAATGATGGAAGCATTAAAAGAGGCATAACATACCCAGTAATAACACCATATTCATATGTTATATAATTATTAGAATACCCATTTATTAGAAGAAAACTTGTTATTATAATTGGTTCAAAAAAATAACCAATCATTCCAAGTATTCTAGAACCGGTCGTAGGAATAGAAATACTCAATATATCTTTCATAATAGTATAATCTGGCTTTACATAGTCCTTATTAATTTTTACTTTTTTAGGCAAGTAAAAATATAAGATTATAATTGAAGTAATCTCACTAATTATATTTGAAAGAATCAAGAAAGATATTATAAATGTATTTGAATAATCTTTAATAAGTGGTAGGGCCAATATGTTTAATATAATCCTAACAATTTGTTCAAAAGTATTTGATACAACATGTGGAATCATATTTTCTCTTCCAAAGAAATAACCTCTAATAATTGAAGAAATACTTATAAATGGCAATGTAAAACCAATACACATAATAGGTATCCTAAGTGAATTATTGTGAAGAAATGAAGCTAATAATGGTGATATAAATATTAGCAATACCATTAGTAAAAAAGTAATAATAGTAGACATAAAAATAGAGGAAAATACTATTTTTTTATTATTACTTTTATTTTCCGAAACAAGTTTACTAATAGAAATAGGAAAACCTGCTTGTGATATTGTGATGAATAGATTAAATGTTGGCATAATCATCATATAAAGACCAATTGTCTTAGTATCTATTATTCTGGTCATGATAATTTTTATTATCATTCCGAGTATTTTAGTTAAAAAACCTCCAATTAAAAGTATAATTGTACTTTTTATAAATTTACTTTTTCTCATACTAAAATATATTAATAAAGTATAAAAAAATAACATTATATTTTGCCAAAAATGTATTTTATACTTTAAAAATAAATATTTTTTTTGTATAATAATATTGGAAACAAAAAAATAAGGTGACTATTTATGGATATTGAATTTAAGGACGCAAAAGAATTATATAAAAGGGTAGTACCAGCTTTAAGAACAAAAAGGAGAATCCTTTTTAAAAAAGGTATAAAAGTAAGCGAAAGTGATATATTTGAATATCTAGTTAAATCAAAATGGTCAAAGGGTATTAATCTTACACTAAGTGATGTAGTTAGTGATATTATTAATACCGAAGATAGTAATTTTATAGGAAGGTGAAAAGATGAAGTTATCAATAATATTAATATGTTGTTTATTTATATATTTGTTATCTAGTTTTATTGTTTCAATGATATTTGCAAAAGCAAAAATAAAAAAAGGATATGCATACGTACCAATAGTTAATTTTATTAAATTAATGAAGATAGTAGATTTTAAATGGTATTATATATTTGGATTTATAATAACTCCAATTAATATATGGCTTTGGATCTATCTAAATATAAAATTAGGGAAAAAATTTGGTAAAACAAATGGATTTATTGCAGGTATGATATTATTTCCAATAATATTTTATCCAGTACTTGCATTTAGTAAAGATAAGTACGATTTTAATGAAGACTATGATAGACAAGGTTTTCATTTAACGACAGTACTTGTAAGTATGTTAACAGTAGCAATAATATCTGTTATATCAATACCATTTATATTCAATAATATAACAAAAGGACTTGATTTAGCAGGAGGTTTTGAAATTCTATATCAAGTATCATCAGCAGATAAAAAAGAAAAACTTACTAAAGAAGATTTAGAAAGTGCTTATAAAACTATGATGAGAAGAATTGATAAATTAGGTGTATCTGAACCTGAAATATCAATTGAAGGAAATGATAAAATAAGAGTAAAATTAGCAGGAGTTACAGATCCTGATGAAGCTAGAAATTATATTACAATTACTGGTGAATTAACATTTAGAGATTCTTCAGATAACAAGTTAATGGACAAAGATGTTATATCAGGTGCTAAATTATCAAGTGATGAAAATGGTAACCCAGCTATCTTATTAAATGTAAAAAATAAAGATTTATTTTATGAAATGACTACTAAAATCAGTAAAACAAGCGATCAATTAATAGTAATTTGGCTTGATTTTGATAAATCAATGGGTGATAGCTACAAAACTGCTGATTGTGGTAATTTTGAAAATGAAAATACTGTTAAATGTTTATCAGCAGCTACTGTAAGACAAGGTTTCTCTAGCAATGTTATTATTCAAGGTAATTTTACTTATGAACAAGCAAAATCACTAGTAGATTTAATTAATTCTGGTTCATCTAACGTAAAATATAAAGAAATATCATCAAAGACAGTTACAAGTGCTTTTGGTGAAAATTCATTATCCAAAACTGAAATAGCAGGAGTTATTGGAGTTGCACTTATTATTGCATTCTTAATCATGTTTTATAGATTTTCAGGATTTATATCATCACTTTCAGTACTTATTTATGCATGCTTTGTATTGCTAATATTTTATTTAATTGATGGTGTACTTACTCTAACAGGTATTGCAGCATTACTTCTTGGTATAGGTATGGCTGTGGATGCATGTGTAATTACTAATGAGAGAATTAAAGAAGAATTAAAAACTGGTAAATCACTTAAAACAGCATTTATTAATGGTAATAGAAATTCATTTTCATCAATACTTGATTCAAATGTAACAACACTAATAATTGCAATTATATTATTTGCATTTGGTGAAAGTAGTGTCAAAGGATTTGCAACTATGCTAATCATTAACTTATTGATGACAATGTTTATAATTATAATAATTAATAGATCTATAATGAAAGCATTTGTTAATACTGGATTCTTTGATACTAAAGCAAAAGCATTTGTTAATTTCAACAAAAATAAAGAAATTAAGAAAAATAAATTTAGTTTTGTTAAACATTTTAAATTGCGTCTATTAATTCCATTTATTTGCTTTATGACTGCAGTTGTAGTAACTGTAATAACTGGCTTTAATTTAGGTGTTGATTTTAAAGGTGGATCAGATATATCTATTGTATCTGATAATGTATTAACAAAATCGGATATACAAAGGGATATTAATGATTTGGGCTATAAAATATCTGATGTAACACTTACTAATAATGATAAGACAATATATGTTAAAATAAATGAAGTACTAGAAAAAGATCAAATAAAAGATACTAAAAATTTGTTTGAGAAAAAATATAATGCAAAAACAGAAATATCTGTTGTATCAAATGTAGTAAAGAGAGATTTAATTAAAAATACAATAGTAGCTTTACTTGCAGCATTTATTGGAATTGTAATATATATATCAATAAGATATAAATTTAGTTTTGCAATAAGTGCATTATTAGCACTAATGCACGACGTTATATTAATGATGAGTTTATTTTCTATATTTAATTTAGAGATTAATACAATGTTTGTTGTAGCTATTCTTACAATAGTAGGTTATTCAATTAATAATACAATAGTAATATTTGATAGAATAAGAGAAAATTTAGGTAAATCTAAAGTAGCTAGGTCAAAAGAAGAACTTGAAGAAATTGTAAATAAAAGTGTATATCAAACATTATTTAGATCAATAAATACAACAATTACAACATTAATACCAATAATAGTATTATTAATATTTGGTGAAAAAGAAATATATGAATTTAACTTAGCAATAATATTTGGTTTACTTTCTGGTTTCTATTCATCTGTACTTCTTTCATCACAAGTATGGCTTAGAGTAGAGCTTAGAACAAATAAACAAAAAAAGGTAACTAAAAAGAAAAATAATAAAAAGAAAAAACAAGTAAAAGAACTTGATGAACTTTTAGTAAAAGGTATTAATTCATAAAGGAATGATTTGATTGAAAAACGAAATTAAGACAATTGATGAATTGATTTCATCAGCATATTATATTACAGATAAAGATGAAATTGATACAATTAAAAAAGCATATGAATATGCTAAAAAAATACATAGTGGTATGCAGAGATTTTCAGGTGAAGATTACATTCTTCACCCTCTTAACGTTGCATATATACTAACTGGGCTTAAAGCTGATAGTGATACACTTTCAACTGCTCTTATGCATGATGTTATTCACAAAGGAAATGGATCAATAGATGAAATTAGAAATTTATTTGGTAATGAAATTGGTGATTTAGTTGATGGTATTACTACAATAAATAAATTATCTTTATCTGCCGAAAATGAAAATACAATAAATTATTATAAAAAAATATTGGTTGGTCTAACTGAGGATGTTAGAATAATCATCATAAAGCTAGCTGAAAGATGCCACAATATGAGAACGCTATGGGCAATACCTAAAGATAAACAAGCACTTAAAGCAAAGGAAACACTAGAAATACTAGCTCCTATAGCACATAGATTAGGTCTTTCATATCTAAAGGCAGAACTTGAAGAATTATCACTTAAGTACTATAAACCAGATGCGTATAATTCAGTTGAAGAATTATTAAATAGTACTAAAGAAGAAAGAGATGCATCAGTTAAAGAAATGGAAAAAAGAGTATCTAATATACTTTTAGATAATGGAATTAATTTTGAAATAAAGGGTAGAGCAAAGTCAATATATTCAATATATAACAAACTTCAAAAAGGTAAAAAATTTGAAGATATATATGATATATATGCACTAAGAGTAATTGTAGAAACAAAGGCAGAGTGTTATCAAGTACTTGGTCTTATTCATGCCAAATATAAACCAGTTCCAAGAAGATTTAAAGATTATATTGCAAATCCTAAAAATAATATGTATCAATCACTACATACAACTGTATTTGGTTTTGATGGAAAACCATATGAAATACAAATTAGAACATATGAAATGGATAAAGTTGCAGAAAGAGGTATTGCATCACACTGGTCATATAAAGAGCAAGGAAAAAAAATACAAAATTCAATGGAACAAAAACTACAACTTTTTAGAAATATAATGGAACTTACTAATGAAGACATAACAGATGAAGAATTCATGAAATCTATTCAAAATGATATATTAGGTGAAAATATATATGTTTATACGCCAAAAGGAGATGTGTTTGAACTTCCTGAAGGTGCAACGCCTATAGATTTTGCATATAGAGTTCACACTAAAATAGGGGAAACTATGATTGGTGCGATTGTTAATGATTCAATTGTTCCACTTGATTTTGAACTTCATACTGGAGATATAATCAAAATTAATACAAGCAAAACATCAACTCCATCAAAAGAATGGTTAAATATAGCAAAATCGAACCAAACTAAAAACAAAATAAAAGCTTTCTTTGCTAAAATAGACAAGGAAAAAGCTATAGAAAAAGGTAAGGAAATTCTTCAAAAAGAATTAAGAAGAAAAAAGGTATCAATTGATTTATTTAATAGTAATATAGCAAGCGTATTATCAGAGCAAAAATTAGCTGATGAAAATGAACTATATTTATTTATAGGTAGTGGAAAGCTTACACCAATATCAGTAATTAATTGTGCGATAAATGAAAAAGAAGATAAAGAAGAAGCTGCAATTTCTAAAATATTAAATAGAAATATTACCAATATTGATTTAAAAAACGATGTTCTTGTAAATGGTATAGATAACATTAAAGTAACTCTTGCTAATTGTTGTAGTCCAATAAAAGGCGATGAAATAATAGGTTATATTTCAAGGGGAAATGGTGTTATTGTTCACATGAAAGATTGTCATAATATTGAAGATATAGATGAAAGATTAATAGACGTAACATGGAATAATGATATAACTGCTAAATTCAAAACAAAAATAGATGTAATTGCGATTAAAAAAGATAATTTACTTTTAGATATCATAAATAAAACAAGTGGGTTAAATATAAATGTAGTAAAAGTAGATACAAGATCAATGGATACAAATATTAAATATAAACTTACTATAGAAGTTGAAGATACAGAAAAATTAAATAAATATATCGCATCGCTAAAACAAATTAAAGAAGTAATAGATGTTAAGAGAATATTTAAATAGGTGATGATATGAAGGTAGTTGTGCAAAGAGTTTTAGAATCTAGTGTGCTTATAGATAATATAGAAAAAGAGGAAATAAAACAAGGATTAATGGTTTTATTAGGTATTACATATAATGATACTGAAGATGACATTAAATATCTAGTAAATAAAATAATTAACTTAAGAATTTTTAAAAAAGATAATAAAATGGATTTATCTGTTAAAGATATTAATGGAGACATCTTGCTTATACCTCAGTTTACTCTATATGCAAATACAAAAAAAGGTAATAGGCCATCTTTCGAAAATGCTATGAAACCTGATGTGGCAAATTTATTATTTGAAAAATTTAAAAGTGAGTTATTAAATACAAATATAAACTCTAAGTTTGGTAAATTTGGATCACATATGCAAGTTAGTCTAATTAATGATGGCCCTGTAACAATAATAATTGATTCAAAGGATAGATAAATATGAAAAATATAAACTACAAGTATGTAAATACTTTATTAATATTATTAATTATATATGTGTTATTTTTATTAAGAGGATTATGGTTTGGAGTATTCTTTAAGATACTTGCTGTTTTAAGACCATTTATAATTGCTTTTATAATTGCGTATGCAATATTTCCGTTTAAGAAATGGCTTGAGAAAAAGAAATTTCCAAAAGTATTATCTATTTTAACAATAATAACACTAACTATATTTATAATAATTGTATTACTTTATTCTTTAATTCCAATATTTACAGATCAACTTGTATCATTCTTCTCAAGTATTATTACATTTTTAAGTGATATTGGTGATAAATTTAACTTAAATATAGAACCGGTAAAAAAGAGTTTATTTGATATATTTAATAAAATTTCATTGCAACTTGGACAACATATATCTAGTGGCGCAATTACAATTGTAAGTTCTTCTATAAGTTTTATAAGTAACTTTATTATAGTTTTTGTAAGTTTTATTTATTTTCTAATTGATATGGAGCATATTAGAGATAATATAGGTGATTTCTTTGCTAAGAAAGGCAGAAGAACTTATAAACTAATTAGAAATATTGATTATGAAATAACTCAATATTTCAAAGGATTATCTCTTACAATGGTAATACAATTTTTTGAATATACATTCTTATTTTATATAATAGGTCATCCAAACTTTTTACTTCTTGGTGTCTTAACCGCTATAGCATCCTTAATGCCTTATTTTGGAGGCTTTATCGTAAATACGATTGCTATTATTATAGCATCCGTAATAAGTCCTAAATTGCTTATAATGACCTTAATCGTGGCAATTATTTTCCCAAATATAGATGGATATGTTATAAATCCAAGAATATATGGTAAGACAAATAATATTTCTCCAATTTTAACTATATTTGCTGTATTTGCGGGTGGTGTATTAGGTGGAGTAGTTGGTATATTAATTGCACTTCCAACAATAATCATTCTAAAAACACTATATAGTCATTATAAGAATGATATATCTAAAAAAATTATAAATATAAAAGATAAAATTTAAATACAAGAAATACTCTTGTATTTTTATTTTATTTAAGGTATCATTAACTTATCGAGGGTGGTTTTATGGAAAAATTTAGTTATGGATTAGAATTTTATTACAATGAAATATTTTCTTTGGAAGATGAAAAATTATTTAAAAGGAAAGTTAAAGAAGCTAAAAAAGTAGATGAATATTTTTCATCTTTTGGTCTTAATATAGATTATATTAGGCCATATATCTTATATGCATATAAATTAAATAAAAATCTTGGTATAAAAAATACAATAAGATATGTAAAAGGACTTATATATGCGACTGATTATGTAGATTTTGATGATGTAGAAAATATTATTTCTGATTATAATTTAATTGAAAATATTGTATCAGATGAATCTGATAATGATAGTTTATGGAGTTATACTGGTTTTCTCTCAAGCAGTAATACTGAAGCATTTGAAAATAACTCTGAAGATGATATAACTTCTTTAATTGATACTTCAAATAACTCATTTGAATTAGACAATAAAACATTTGAAAATATTGCTAAATCAATTAATAAAGAAGAAGAAAATGAAGAGGAAATAGAGGATATACCTATAGAATATATTAGTGTTTTAGAAAAATTAGATTTGTTTAAAAGAAAGGCAAAAATCTATATAAAAACTACAATTGAATATAAACTTAATGAAAACAAAATAGACACAAGTGATATTCCAATGGTAAAAAAAGGTATGAAAGATTGGTTTAATATAATATTTTCATCAATGGAAGATTTGATAAAAATCAATGACATGACTTTAAAATATAATGACAAAAATGTAATAAAATACTTATAATAATTCTATTAATATGGTATAATTTTCTTGTTAGGAAGTGAATATATGATACAAAAAATTAAAGGTACTTATGATGTTTATGGAGATTTATCAAAAAAACATGATTATGTGAGAAAATTATTTCAAGCAGTATGTGAAAGTTATAACTATAATTATATTGAAACACCTCTACTAGAGAGAAGTGAATTGTTTCACAGAGGTGTTGGAGAAACAACTGATATAGTTACAAAAGAAACATATGATTTTACTGATAGAGGTGGAAGAAATAATACAATAAGACCAGAAGGCACTGCAGGTATTGCTAGATGTATTTTAGAAAATAAATTATATAATAATTTACCACTTAAATTATGGTATTATGGATCAATGTATCGTTATGAACGCCCACAAAAAGGTAGATATAGAGAACTAAGACAAATGGGGATTGAAACATATGGTTCTCATAATCCAATTGTAGATGCAGAAGTTATATCTCTAGGCTATAATTTCTTAAAAGAATTAGGCCTAAAAAATATAAAAGTAAAATTAAATTCAATTGGTAAATCAGAAACTAGAAATAAATATAGAGAAGCTCTAATTGATTATTTTAAAGGAAATATTGATGAATTTTGTGAAGATTGTAAGGAAAGATTAAATAAGAATCCTCTTCGAATATTAGATTGCAAAATTGATGGTGATAAAGATATAGTAAAAAATGCTCCATCTATTTTAGATTATTTATCAGATGAAGAAAAAGAATATTTTAATAAGATTAAGGAATACTTAGATTCACTTGAAGTTGAATATATAGTAGATAATAGATTAGTTAGAGGGCTTGATTATTACACTGAAACTGTATTTGAATATGTAACTGAAAAAAATGAATTTGGTTCAATAGGTGGTGGTGGCCGTTATGATAAATTGTTATCATCACTTGACGGACCAGATATTCCTGCAATAGGTTTTGCATTTGGATTTGACAGGGTAATTTCTGAAATAGAAAATGAGGAAATAAAATTAAATATAAATGAAGAACTTGATTGCTATATTTTAACTGTTAGTGAAAATGAAAGTAATTTTGCATTAGAACTTGCAAACAAACTAAGAATGTGCGGCTTTAAGATTGATTTAGATTTAACAGGTAAGAATATGAAATCTCAATTTAAGGAAGCAGATAGATATAAAACTAAGTTAGTAATGATAATCGGAGAAGATGAAATAAAAAATAATGAAGTTACTATAAGAGATAATATAACAAAAGAAGAAACAAAAGTATCAGTAGATAATATAGTAGATTATTTTGACGTGAATTTATAATGAATAAAGTAGAAATAATAGAAAATTATATTGACAATTTAATTCCAGATCCTAAATGTGAATTAAATTATTCCAAAGACTATGAATTATTAATCGCAGTAATGTTATCTGCACAAACGACAGATAAAAGAGTAAATATGGTTACTAAAGAATTATTTTCAAAATATAATTCTTTAGAAAAACTTAAAAATGCTGATATTGAAGAAATAAAAAATATCATAAAACCACTTGGTTCATTTAATAAAAAATCTGCGTACATAAAAGAAATATCAAGAATATTATGTGATAAATATAATGGAATGATGCCAAAAGAAAGACAGTTATTAGAATCACTTCCCGGTGTGGGTAGAAAGACCGTAAATGTTATATTTGGTGAACTTAATATAGAACCTCAAATTGCAGTGGATACTCACGTTCAAAGAGTATCAAAGAGACTGTATTTAGCAGGTGAGAATGACTCTGTATACAAGATAGAAATGAAACTTAGAAGAAAGTTTGATAGAAATTTATGGAATAAAAGACATAAACAATTAGTTTTATTCGGAAGATATTATTGCAAAGCAATAAAACCAATGTGTGAGTCTTGTAACCTAAAAAAAATGTGTAGATATTATAAAAAATTAGAAAAGAGGAATTAATATGAAGAGAACATTAATAGCTAATTTGAACGAAAATGAAGAATCAAGAATATCAGGTTGGGCTATTAAAATAAGAAATACAAAATATATGTATTTTATTATGTTAAAAGATAGAACTGGTATCATACAAGTATCCGTTGATAAAGAAAATAATAAAGATATATGTGAAAAATTAGAAGGAATATTAGCTGATTCTATAATTGAATTTACAGGTAAAATGCAACTTTCTGAATATGTTAAGCAAGGTGGGAAGGAATTTATTCCAACTTCAATAAATATTATTTCATCTTCTCAGGCATCTCCACTTGAAGAAAATGCCAATATAGATACTAGACTTAACTATAGATGGATAGATTTGAGAAGTGAAAAGAATAATTTAATGTTAAAAGTGCAAAGCAAATTAGTTGAATCTATGAAAAATTATTTATGTGAAAATGATTTTACTGAAATTCATACTCCAAAATTATTAGGAGCTGCTTCAGAATCAGGATCTGATGTATTTGAAGTAAAATATTTTGATAGAAGTGCATATCTTGCACAAAGTCCGCAATTTTATAAACAAATGGCAATAGCTTCAGGTTTAGAAAGAGTATTTGAAGTAGGTCCTGCATTTAGAGCTGAAAATTCAAATACAAATAGACACGCAACTGAATTTACATCTTTTGATATTGAATTTGCCTATATTGATTCTTATGAAGATGTAATGGATTTAGAGGAAGATCTTATAATATATAGTTTAACAAAGATAAAAGAAACATATGGTGATAAAATTAAAGAACTATTTAATGAAGATATAATAATTCCAAAAAAACCATTCCCTAGAATAAAATTAAATGATTTATATAATGAACTTCATAATAGATATAATTATGAGATACCAACTGAAGATGTAGGAGATATGAATGCACAAACTGAGAAATTAACTTACCAATTTGCAAAAGAAGTATATAATAGTGAATTTATATTTGTTACTGATTTTTCTAAAACCAAAAGGGCTTTCTATCATATGAGAGAAAATGACACCCCTCTTGGATATGATTTAATTTGGAAGGGAACTGAGATTACAACAGGTGCACAAAGAGAACATCGATATGATGTATTAAAAAAACAATGTGACGAAAAAGGACTAGGTAAAGATGTAGAATTTTATTTACAATTTTTCAAATATGGATGTCCTGCACATGGTGGGTTTGCAATAGGTATTGATAGATTTATAATGTTACTTCTAAATATACCAAGTGTAAAAGAAGAAATGTTTATATTTAGAGGTCCTAACAGATTAACACCGTAAAAAAAAAGTAAAGTTTTGTAAGAAGACTTTACTTTTTATTTATATAATGATATAGTTAAAGTACCTAGAGGAACAATCAGGTGAACATAAAACCGACTAAAGATAAGATAAGGGAGCCAGAATTAGTAGATGGTGTTGAATACTCAATATAATTGAGGATCCTAAAATCTATTATGGGGTGCCCACCTGCACATACGTGTAGGTTTATCGTCCCTGACCTTTAGGCATTTTATTTATAATAAATCAATATTGATTTATTATTTTTTTTATTTTAAATGACTACATTTTATGATATAATCAATTTAAAGCGGGGGATTATACATGAAAACTATAAGAGAAGTAGATATTTATTTTCAAAATGATCATTTGGATGATATAATCAAAAATCCTGGGAACTATTGTTATGAAGAAGTAATATATGCCTCATTAAATACAATATATCCAAAAAAATTACTTGATTACTTACTTCTTAATTGTGGCATTGATAATAAGTGTGTAGAATTTCAAAATGGATTGATTAGTATGAATTGTTATTATTCTTACCTAAATAGTATTGCAAGTAGTAATGATGACTTTTTAAAGGCACACGTTGTTTTGTACTTAGAAAATAACCTATTGTATTCAATGTTTACTAGTGAATTTGACTTAGCAACTAAGATAATTCAAGCAGATAATTATGATGTAAGATATAAAGTCTTTGATTTAATGACTTTGACTGAATACAAATGCAGTGAAATGACAATTGAATTAATAAAAAATAATATTGTAAAATTTATTGAAGAATATGAAGATATAGATAAGAATAATAAAGATACCATTAAAAATATGTATTTAAAACAAATAGAGGCGAATCAAGAGGGACTTGAAAGTACGTACGTCTATAAAATGGAGTAATTATGTTTGAAAGATTGGAAAAAATATTTGGGCCTGACAATTTAAATAAATTACAAGGAAAAACCATTGCAGTTATTGGTGTTGGTGGAGTAGGAGGATATGTAGTTGAGACACTCATAAGAAACTCAGTAAAAAACCTAATAATTGTTGATGGAGATGTAGTAGATATAACAAATAAAAATAGGCAAATAATAGCTACTGATGATACTATATCAAAATCAAAGGTTGAAGCATTTAAAGAAAGAATAAAATCAATTAATAATGAATGTAACGTCATATGTCTAAATATATTTTTAAATAATAGTAATATTAATGAATTGTTCAAATACGATATTGATTATATGGTTGATGCATGCGACACTGTATCCACCAAAATTATACTTATCAAAGAATGTTTAAATAGAAATATAAAGTTTATTTCATCTATGGGAACTGGAAATAAGATTGATCCAAAAAAATTAGAAATAGTTCCACTAAATAAGACATGCTACGATCCACTTGCCAGAGTAATAAGACAAGAAATAAGAAAATTAAATATCAAAGATAACTTTCCTGTACTATCTTCTAGTGAAGAAATAATTAAAACAGGAATAAGAGTTCCTGCATCATATAGCGTAGTACCAAATATAGCCGGTATATTAATTGCAGACTATATTATAAAAGATATAATAAAATCTGAAGATTAATCTTCAGATTTATTTATTTTTTCAATTTTTTCATATATTTCATTAAGTGATTTTTCATATTTGGATGTCAGCTTTGCCTTATAATATTTTTTATTTTTTAAGTTATCAGGCATATATTGTTGCTTTACGTAACCACCTTGATAATCATGAGGATATTTATAATTTGTAGTATCTATTCGAATATTTTCAGGTATAGGATAATTATCACCTGATTGAATATCATTTATAGCAGCATTTAAAGCACTATATGCACTATTTGATTTAGGTGATAGAGCCATCTCACATACAATAGCTGCAAGTGGTATTCTAGCTTCTGGAAGTCCAACTCTTTCACATGCATTTATTGCGGCATCTACTTTTGGACCAATTGATGGATTTGCAAGTCCGATATCTTCATATGCAATGACACTCATTCTTCTATATATACTATCTAAATCTTCTTGAATGAGTAATCTCGCTAAATAATGAAGAGAAGCATTTACATCGCTTCCTCTTATTGATTTTTGAAAAGCCGATAATAAGTCATAATGTCCTGTTTCGTCCTTATCTGTGAATAAAACCGGTTTATTATTGATTCTTTTAATAACGTCTATAGTTATATTTTTATCGCTAGTAGAGTAATATGATATTTCAAGTAAATTATATGCACTTCTTAGATCACCAGATGATAATCTTGCAATATAATCAATTGCATCTTCATCAATTTTAATGTTTTTTAAATCGTCACACAAAATAGCTCTTTTAATACCATCTTTTATATTATCATTCGTTAGTGGTTTTAACTCAAATATTTGGCATCTACTTCTAATAGCAGGGTTTATCTTATGATATGGATTAGAAGTTGTAAGACCAATTAAAGTAATTAAACCACTTTCCATATGAGGTAATAATATATCTTGTTTATCTTTATTAAGTCTATGTATTTCATCCATAATAAGAATAATGCCACCATACATTTTAGCTTCTTCTATTACTATTTCAATATCTTTCTTATTATTTATAGTTGCATTTAATATTCTATATTTCATATTAATACTAGAACATATTGCTGTGGCTATAGAAGTCTTTCCAATCCCAGGTTGACCATATAAAATCATTGAAAAAATTCTCTTATTATTTACAAAATTTCGTATTGGACCACCTTCACAAATAAGATGTTCTTGTCCAAGGACTTCATCTAAATTTTTAGGTCTTAATTTTATTGCTAAAGGTTCATTCATATTATCACTTCCATATATCAATTATACTATATTTTACTTATATTAGGTACTTATTTAAACTAGTATATTTAATTTATTTTTTAAATAGTGTATAATTATTATGGTGATAGTATGGATTATAATAATCAACTTGCAAATTACATGGACTACATAAAAATTGAAAGACAACTAAGTAATAACACATGTGATGGATATAAAAGAGATTTAATAGATTTTTTTTCATATGTAAAGAAAGAATATATATATATAGATAAAGATGATATAATTAATTATATACAATACTTAGCTAAAAATAACAATCCAAGAACAGTTAACAGACACATAGTATCGATTAAAAATTACTTTAAATTTATGCAAAAAATCAATAAAATTAAAATAAATCCTTGTGAAGACATAACAGGACTTAAAACACCGAAAAATATTCCACACGTACTATCAGAAGACGATATTAATAAATTACTTGATATAAAGTTAAATACTGCATATGATTATCGAAATAAAGCTATGCTTGAACTAATGTATTCATCAGGTCTAAGAGTTTCGGAATTACTTACATTACAAGTAAATGATATAGATTTTGACTTAAATATAGTAAGATGTTTTGGAAAAGGACGTAAAGAGAGAATAGTTCCACTTTCAGATATGGCTCTTACATATCTATATGATTATATATATGTATATAGAAATACACTTATAAAACAAAAATCAAACAATATTTTATTTTTAAATTCAAGAGGAAACAAATTATCAAGACAAGGTTTCTTTAAGATGCTTAAGTTATTAGCACTTGAAAAAGGAATAAAAAAAGATATATCTCCACACACAATACGACACTCATTCGCAACTCATTTAATAAACAATGGTGCAGATTTAAGAAGCGTACAAACAATGTTAGGACATGAAAATATACAAACTACACAAATATATACTCATGTTTCTAATAATTATATTAAAGAAAATTATGAAACTTCACATCCAAGGAGTAAGAAATAGGAGGAATTATGGATAGATATAATGAATGGATTAATAGTAACTTTATTGATATAGAAGATAAAGAAATATTAAAAAATATGTCTAAAGAAGAAATAGAAGATGCATTTTATGGTGAACTTTCTTTTGGTACCGCAGGTATAAGAGGAATTATGGGACTTGGAACTAATAGAATAAATAAATATACTATAGGTAAAGTTACCGCAGGACTTGCAAATTACTTAAATAAAAAATTTGAAAATCCAAGTGTTGTAATTGCATATGATACAAGAAATAATTCTAGATCATTTGCAAAAGATACTGCATTAATACTAAATTACTATGGAATCAAGACATATATTTTTAAAGAAGTTACATCAACCCCAGAACTTGCATTTTCGATAAAATATTTAAATTGTTGTTCCGGTATAGTAATAACTTCATCACATAATGCAAAAATATATAACGGATATAAAGTCTATAACCAGTTAGGAAGTCAAATAGTAGCCCCAGAAGACGAATTAATATCAAAGGAGATAAATGATATCACTGATCTTAATTGTCTAAAAAAAGCACCTTTAAATAGTAAATTATTTAATATAGTGCAAGATGATGTACATGAAGCATTCATAAAAGAAAATAAAAAAGTAATAATTAATCATAATTTACTGGATGAATATTCAAATAAAGTAAAAATAACATATTCATCACTACATGGGGTAGGGCTTAAACCAGCAACTGAATTATTTGGTGAACTTAATATAAATAATTATAATATTGTAAAAGAGCAATGTACTTATGACGGTAATTTCACGACCGCTCCTGAACCTAATCCTGAATATATCAATAATTTCGATTTAGCTATTAAATATGCTAAAGAAAATAATTCAGATTTGATATTGATGACTGATCCAGACGCAGATAGGTTAGGAGTAATGTATAAAAATAATAATAACGAATATTCATATATAAATGGTAATATGCTCGGAATTATATTTGCAAAATATTTACTATCATTCAAAAAGATAAAAGATAATTCATTTATTGTAAGGAGTATAGTAACATCAAACTTAATTGATAAACTTGCAAAAGATAAAAATGTTATGATTAAAGAAGTTCTAACAGGTTGTAAGAATATTGCCTACATAAAGCAAAAATTAAACAAACAAGGTTATAATTACTTATTTGGATATGAAGAAAGTCTGGGATATATGTTTGATATTAATATAGATGATAAAAATGGTTTTTCTTCATTAGTTGCAATAATAGAAATACTATGTTACTGTAAATCAAAAAATATTAATATGGAAGAGTACATAGATGAAATATATAGTAAATATGGATACAATATTAATGAATCATTAAATTACGTAATTTCAAAGCCAAATTATAAAGAAATAATAAATAATTTTATGAATAATTTAAGAGAAGATAAAGTTGAAATTAAGGGTATAAAATATGATTATTTACAGGAAGTAGGGGAGAATAGGACTAATGCCATTAAATATACAATCGATGATGAAAATTATTTTATTATAAGACCTTCTGGTACAGAGCCTAAAATAAAAGCATATTTTAACATAAATTCAAATGACTTTAATGAATGCAAAAATATACTTGAAAATATAAAAAAATATGTCTATGATCTGTTTGATACCAATCTTGACATAAAATAAAAATAATAGTATAATAATCTCATTTCGTGGCGAAGAAAGGAGATTATTTTTTATGAACATAGATAAATTATTTGATAAAAAATTATCGATAATCACTAAAGAAGGTAAAACATATAATATCGAAAAAAAACAAATATTAATCCATGGATATTCTTCCTTCGTCGGTGAAGCAAAAGTAATGCTTAAAAATAATAATTTATATGTATTAAAGGACGTATATACATTCGACAATAACAGATTAAGATATTCATATGATAGATACCAAAATGTAAAGGCATTTGAAACATATGAAAAAAAAGATGATGGTAATGAACAGCAAATACTAGTTATAGAAAGATATGACAGATTAAACACATTAATCGGCAGTATCGGAAATATTGATAAAATATACAGTGACAAAATAAATACTAAAAATGATAATTTTAAAAGCAAATCATTAATACTTAATTTCTTAAAAAATAAAAAGAGTAATAAAACAAGTTTAGATAAATTAATAAATACTATATCAAATTAATGATATAGTATTTATTTTTTATATTAGTTAACATAATAATTATTATCTGAAATTAATTATATTTTTCTAGATTGTATTTCAGCAATCTTTTCAAGCACTTCTGTTGAATTTTCTTCATTAATTTCAGTATATCCTAATTCTTTTAAAGCTTGAACTTTAGCAGAATTTAATTCTTGAGTTCTTGATAATTTTTCTTCATGTTTAATTTGTATTTCTTGAACGAATTTCTTATGTGATTCTATTAATCTTTCTTTATTTAAATTACCATTATTATATAATACCATTGCGGAGTATTGTATTGCTTCAAAAGCAAATTGGTTATCCTCATCTTCAAATTTAAATTCACTAGGATCAATGAATCCAGTTGATTTGGCAACGTATGCTAACATATATTTAACTTCTGGAGTTGTCTCAATAGCTTGAAGGAAATAATATAAGTATCTACATATTGTTGAAGTAGTAGGGGTATTATCCTCTTCTAAATCTTCTTTTAATAAAAATACTATATCATTCAATAAAGTCTGATCACTTGAACTAAGTCCATCAAATGTTATATTACCTTTATCAACTATCATAGAACTATTATCATTTATCAAACTATTCGCATGTTTAATAAAATCGTTTGTTATCTTTATATCATCTATTTCCTCAGCTGATTTGACTTGAAGCAAATTGAATAATTTCATTTTTTTCTCAAGTGGCCACAAATTTACATCGTCCATTTCCAAATAATTATAAACCATTTGTCGTGATACACCTAAATATTTTGCTAATTTAACTTTTGATATTCCAATTTCACTTAATATGTCATTTAATTTTTTCATGTTTCACTCTCCTACTCTACTATATATATAATATCATTTTACAAATAAAGTGTCAAGTAAAAAGTAAATAAAAAGAACCAATCAAAGGTTCTTATAAATACCACAATTTTTTCCCATCAACTCTTACTTCTTTAATGATTCCTCCGCCTAAGCATTCCTCACCTAGATAAAATACGCATGCTTGTCCAGGCGTAACTGATTTTACATTGTCATATGTTACTTTTATATTACCATCATCTAAATATTCCAATTGTACATCAATATCTTTTTGTCTATATCTAAATTTTGCAGTGCACGAAGTAGGCCTCTTATCACTAATAAAATTAATGTCTTCAACGATAGCTTCAGTTGTCTTTAAATAAGAAGTATCATCTCCAAGAGATACGTATAATATATTCTTATTTAAATCTTTACCAACTACATATAATCTATCTTCGTTACCACCAATATTAAGTCCTCTTCTTTGACCAATAGTGTAGTACATTAATCCAGTATGCTCCCCTACTTTTTTACTAGTATTAATATCTATAATATCTCCTGGTTGATTTGGCAAATAATTAGTTAAGAATTGTTTAAAATTTCTTTCACCAATAAAACATATTCCAGTAGAATCTTTCTTATCTGCAACAATTAAACCTTGCTTTCTAGCAATTTTTCTGACATCATCTTTTAAATAATCACCTATTGGAAATAACACATTTTCTAGTTGTTTTTTAGATACTTGAGATAGAAAATAAGTTTGATCCTTATTATCATCAATTCCCCTTAATAACATATTATTTTTAATTCTAGCATAGTGTCCAGTAGCAATATAATCTGCGCCTAGTTTTTCAGCTTCTTTTTTAAACATATCAAATTTAATATACTTATTGCACATAATGTCTGGATTTGGTGTTCTTCCTTTTTTTAATTCATCTAAAAAATATTCAAATACATAATCCCAATACTCTTTAACAAAATCTATTCTGTGTAATTTTATATTTAATTTTTCACATACTTTTAGTGCATCATTGTAATCTTGTTCTTGTGAGCATATATTGTTATTTAAAGTAGGATTACCATTTATATCATTATTTATTGAAGAATCCCAATTTCTCATAAACAATCCTTCAACATCATAACCATCTTTTTTTAGTAAATATGCAGCAACTGCAGAGTCTACTCCACCACTTATACCAATTATTACTTTTTTCATAAATTCATCCCCAATTTGAGATTATTATACTACATTAAAAATAAAAAGTAAATTAAAAAACACCTATTGTGCAACAGGTATTTTTATATATGGCATTGATGAATAATCTTTTAATACGAGGTCTTTATTACCAGTAGGATTTTCTTTTAAATATTCCTTATCATTATTAATTTCAGTATTAATATCAAAGAAATTATCTTTTTTATATAATTGTTTTTTATAGGTTCAATCTGATATATATACCTTTCTTGAATATAGTGCATCATTTATAGAATAATATAAGTTGCCAACTTCTAAATTACTTACGCTCGCAAACTATAGAGTAAAAAATAAAAAAGTACAATAACCTATAACACTAATCCATATATCATAGGTTCAATAAATGCATCATATGCTGCACATAAAATACAAACTAAGATACCTATTACTAAAATAAATAGATACCTCCCCATAAAACTTTTAAAATTTATATTTTCTTTTTTTATTACTGTTTTTGATATTCTACTTGAAATAAGTATACTATATATTGATAAAAATATTATAAATAATATCATTAAAATATTTGACGGAAACACATAAAGTACACATTTTATTATTCCTTTAAAGCCATATTTACTAAATATACTACTTACAGAAAAACCTGCTATAAATGATTTAAAAAATATCATTATGAAAACTATTGGTATACCAATTATACTTATTCCAAGTAACCACATTGATACAACATATATTAAATTTGAAAGCAACGAATTTTTAAATATTATTATTTTATCGTCAAAACTAATTTTTTGTATATTCTTAAAATACGATGTCACTTCATTTAAAACATTAGTCTTTTGCTCAGTTGATAATATAGTTATATATATACTGCCAAATATTAATCCAATTATCAAAACTACCAAAACCAACATTAATATATTATTTTTTTTACTTAGTTCAATTTTGTAATTATTGTACATTTCCTTTATCATAAATTATCTCCTTTGTTTAAATATATTAATACTTGTCCTACTTTAGAACATTTTTTTATTTGCTGCATAAAATATTTTAGAAAGGAGTTATTCATGAATAATCAATATCGAAATTATTATAATAATGATAATAGATTAATTGGTGGTGGATTCCTAGGTCCATTTGTTCTAGGAGGTATAACTGGAGGTTTAGTCGCACCGCTTTTCTATGGCAATAATTATGGGTATAATAGACCACAATATTATTATTATCAACCAGGTCCTTTTAATCCATATCTTGGATATAGACCATATTAAAAAGTAGTTAAACTACTTTTTATTTATGAAACGATATTCAGTATAATATACATTATTTTTTTTAATTAAATTTTTTTTGTTTCGGTACATATTCTTAACATTGTTAACCTTTTTATATTTGATATAAGGACTCTTTCTTAATTTTTTCTCTAAGATAAATCTATTATATAATATATATCTATTTTTAAAATTATAATATAACTGATACATTAGAAATACTATTATCAAATAATAACTCGAATCATCTTTAAAGAAGAATACAAAAATGAATAGTATCACAAGAGAAATTCCTATATTTATCAAAAATGAAACTCGAAAATTAAATATTTTATTTAATATGACATTCATTATTTTAGAGCCGTCAAGAGGTATAATTGGCAGTAAATTAAATAAAAATATTGAGATATTATAATTATAAAATAATTTATATATGTAAGTATTTAATAAGTTATTTTTAAATAAAATAACTACAATCAAAAATAATATTTCTTGAAAAATCAAACCAGATACGCTAATAATAAATTCTTCTTTAAGTGGTTTGTCAATATTATCATCTATAAAAGTTATTCCTCCGAAGGGATATATATTTATTTTTTTAACCACCCACTTATAGTGATTAAACATAATAAAATGGCCAAATTCATGAATTAATATAATTATTAACATTACTGTTATTTCTTTAAATAAACCACATAAAAATGCTAGAAAAATTAATATTATTGTATATGAATTAATATTTACTTTATCTAAGAATTTCTTTATAATCAATTTCTACACCATCTTTTTGAAATTTTAAATATAGTGTATCGTCATTTGCCTCACCTATTATTGCATTATCATCTATATAGTCATATAAATTTAATGAAGTATTTGAGAGATTTCCATACCAAACATCAATACCGTCTGATTGCTGTACAATGATTGTTTTGCCAAAATCTTCTTTTTCTCCATTATATATAATAATTCCACCTTTTAAGGAAGGAATGGCATACCCTTTACTTAACGTCAATTTAGCCCCTTTATTATATTTAGATATAGTATTATATTCTAATTTTTCATTAAATACATGTCTGTTTTTAAATATTCTGTCAAATGGAAGAATATTACCAATATAAGTATTATATATATTCTTAAAAGACGCAAATGAAAAATTTGACTTGTATACTTTATCAAATATAATTTTCTTAATATTAACATCTTTATTTACTATTAGAGTACCAAATGCAAAAAATATTACTACCGTAAAAAATTTGAAAATAAAAACATGAAATTTTGAATTACTTTCTCTATCGCTTACGATATTTTTTTTACCTTTAATTCTTCTTTTTACATCTTCTATAGTATTCATATATATTCACCCATTAAAATATATGTAATAAAAAGAATATTATGATAATATTCTTTTTTTAAATAATAAGTATAAAATTACAGAATACATTATATTGCCTAAAAAAAAGTATTTTAATATATAGATAAATTCCAAGAATGAATATAGCTTATAAGAATAAAAATTAAATATCAAAAATAGTAATAAATTGTAAATAATTATAATAAAACAAATAAATAAAATATTTTTACATAAACCTAGTCTCTTTTTGCCAATTACCATTCTAATTAATAATGATATCACTAAAAATAATAGACCATTTAATATATAAAAATTGGTAAATATTAAGTCATAGATAATCCCTGTTGCTAAGCAAAAAATAAAATAATTTTTTTTAAATTTAAAATTATAATTGATGTAATATAAACTTACTAAAGTAAATAATGGAGATAGAAATTTAAAATTTGAAAAATAGAGATTAATTATATTTTCTAAAAATATACTTATAAATACTAATAGTATACTTACTTTCATTTAGAATCACCTACTACTACACTCAAAACATTTATATTATTAAAATTTACTGTTGGTTCAACTATTACTTCATTTGAAATACCAAGTGAATCTTTTTTTATTTTTTTTATTTTTCCAATTAGTAATCCAGAAGAATAAATATTACTTACAGTAGACGTTACTACATTATTTCTTAGTAGTTCTTTTTTATCAAAATCTCCGATAACATCTTTCATAATGAATCTATTTGTAACTACATTATAATCACTAATAATACCATAATAATATTTATCCTTATATTTAAACATTGCAGATAAATAATTATTATTTTTGATGGATATAAGTAATTTTACATCACTTGTATTCTTATATACTTTAACTACTTTACCAATCAAACCATTATTGTTAATTACTGCATTGCCTTTTTTTATTCCATCTTTTTCACCTTTATTTATTGTCACAGTGTCGTACCAATAATTTGCGCTTCTTTTTATAACTGATGCATTAATATATTTTCTATCTGTACTTAGTGAATTTAAATTCAATATTTCTCTTAAATTATTTATCTCATTTTTATAATCATTGTTAATTTCATTAATCAAATCAGACTTATAATTATCATCAGAATAAAAAATACCACCAGATACATTTGCAAATATATTTTTAATTTTGTCATAAAATATATTATTTTTTACATTATCATTAATGAAATAATATAGGAGAATTAAAATCATTATTAGCAAAATAAATATATAAATTATTTTCTTTTTTTTCTTCATATTAGCGGTCTCCTTAAATAATTCCATTATCAAAAAAACTATAATATCCATTACCAATTATTATGTGGTCAACGATCTTAATGCCTTGAATTTTACCTATTTCAATTAAAGATTTTGTAAACAATATATCTTCCTTAGAAGGATCAAAATCCCCAGTTGGATGATTATGAACACAAATTATACTAGAAGCACTAAGTAAATATGCATTTTTGAATATTTCTCTTGGATGAACTATACTTTGATTGATAGTTCCAATAAACAATAATTTTTTATCAATCAAATTTTTTTTGGTATCTAAATAAAGTGCATAAAAATATTCTTGCTTATTATCATCAAATTTGTCTTTCATGTATTCATATACTTTAGAAGCAGTATTTAGTTTTATTTTTTCCATATTATTGTCATAATATACTCTTTTTCCAAGTTCAATTGCAGATAATATCTTAATTGCTTTTACATTTCCAATTCCTTCTATTTTTTTTAATTTATTTAGTGTTATGTATTTAAGTTCACTTATATCATGAACACTACTTATTATACTATTTGACAGTTCTATAACAGAGTGATCTTTTGTCCCTGTATTTAAGATAATACTTATTAATTCACTTGTTTTTAAATTTGATACCCCGTACTTAAGAAAACGTTCTCTAGGTCTTTCACTAGATGGCATATTTTCTATTGAAAAATTATTCAACTGTAATTACCTCCTCGTATTTAGAAAGCACTTGTTTTTCAGCATTTAATATTACTTCTAAATCCGAAGTCTGATTAATTAAACTATCATATTGGTCTAAAATTTGTAAAAACTCATTATTATTTATTTCTATCTTTTTTAAGTAAACATTATCGATCTTACATGCATTTAAAATCTTATCTTTCAAATCTTTATTTGATGTTATACCAATAATCACATGATACTTATTATTATCAATATAGTAGAAATAATTCGTTAAATTATTAGTAGATTCTCTCATACCTTCTTCACTACTATAAACTCCATATTGGAGTAAATAAATTGTTTTCTTTTCATTATTTACTTTAAGCAAGTCTTTACTATTGTATTGATTGAATATATATTTTCCAATACTTACACCAATTATGATAGCAATCAAAAAATATCTAAATTTAACTTTCTTCATAAAATCACCAATACTATAATACATATTTTATTTGTATTTTTTTGTCGAAAAAAAAGATTACAATAACATTTGTAATCTAAATATTCTTCTCCTCAATTGTATCTTGTATTTTATATATTACGTCAAATATAGATATTTCAGAAGATTCATCACTTTCTCTTAATTTAAATTCACATATGTGATCATCTATTTTCTTTCCAATAGTAATTCTAATTGGTATTCCAATCAAATCCATATCATTAAATTTAACACCAGCTCGTTCATTTCTATCATCAAGAAGTACATCGATATTTAATTTTCTAAGTTCATTGTATAAATGATTTGCAGCTTGTACTTGTTCATCAATTTTAGTATCAACAATTATTATTCCTACTTTATATGGTGCGACATTCATAGGCCAAATTATACCCTTTTCATCATTATTTTGTTCAACAATTGCAGATAAACATCTACCTATTCCAATTCCATAACATCCCATATAAACATTCTTTAATTCATTACCACTATTATATGTTAAATTCAATGCCTCTGAATACTTCGTACCAAGTTTAAAAGTATTACCTACTTCAATTCCTTTCTTAAATACCAATTTTTGGCCACATTTAGGGCACATATCTCCAGGCTTAGTATTTCTTATATCTCCAATTATATCAGTCGTAAAATCGTCTATATTTACGTTTTTATAATGGTAATCTTTTTTATTAGCACCTACTACAAAATTTACCATATTATTTACTTCATTATCCACTATTATTGGTATATTTATATTAATTGGTCCTACAAATCCTACACAAGTCTTTAATTTATGAATTTCCTTTTCATTTGCTAATCTTAAATTATTGGTATTCATTAATTTTCCAAGTTTTATTTCATTGACTTCAGAATCACCTTTAACTAAAACTAGATATAATTTATCATTTATATTATATATTAGTGATTTTACTAATTTAGAACTTGCTTCGTTTAAGTATTCACTAACTTCTTCAATTGTTCTAGCATTTGGAGTTTTTATTAAATCTTTTTTTAATTTTTTTTCAGCACTTTCTTTATTAGAAGTTATTGACTCACAAATATCAAGATTAGAAGCATAATCACATGATTCGCAAAATACTAATGTGTCTTCTCCTATATTAGTAATCGCCTGAAACTCTTCACTGAGCATACCACCCATGGTACCAGTATCTGCTTTTACAACTTTATAATTAATACCAAGCCTTGTAAAAATCTTTTTATACGCATTGAACATAATATTATATGAAGAATCAAGACCATTAATATCTGCATCAAATGAATATGCATCCTTCATAATAAACTCTCTTACTCTAATTAAACCATATCTAGGTCTTGCCTCATCTCTAAATTTATTCTGGATTTGATATAGACAAAATGGTAAGTCTTTATGAGAATTAACCATACTTTTAGCAACCATAGTAAATAATTCTTCATGTGTAGGACCAAGACAATAATTTTTATCATATCTATCTTTTAACCTAAACATTGAATTGCCAAAAGATGATAATCTATTTGTAGATTCATAAACTTCATCATTAATAAGTGTCGGCATCAATAATTCACTACAATTTATTTCATTCATTTCTTCTCTAATAATATTCTCAATATTCTTTAAAACTTTGTAACCAAGAGGTAAATATGCATATATACCAGAAGAAATTTTCTTTATCATACCACTTCTTACAAGTAGATTACCACTTATACTTTCTTCATTTGAAATGTCTTCTCTTATAGTATAGAAAAAACTATTTTTTAATTTCATATTTTCACTCCTTAGATTATTTAAATTATATCAAATTTAAACCTATAATTCAATTAAAAAAGAATAATATTATTTATTATTCTTTCTTGCCTCAATATAAAATACGTATCCAAGCATAACAAGTCCAATTACTAATAGAACATATGTAACTGTCATATTTTCAGCTATCTTAAACAAATTGATAATCAAAGTCGCAATTAACAATGATGTTCCAAGTATTGAAAATGAATTTCTCTTCTTATAAAATCCATAAAATATATAAAATGCTGCAAATACAATATTAACTATTACTACATCAAATAATGTATAAAAGTGTGCAAGTGATATTAATACTATCTCGACAGTAATTTTATCTATTTCTCTTAATTTGAATACTCGCTCAAAATATACTAATATTATAGATATCACTACAATTAAATTAAGTGATATATCAAATTTATATTCCAACAAAGCACTATCTATTAATGCAAATGCTCCAAGACCTACTACAATGTAATAACTAAATATTTTTCTATCTTCATCCACTCTTAATAAGAACATACATATTAGTAATATTACATAAGTAACTAATGTAAATAAACATGCTAACACATATGTTGATATGAAATAGTTAAATATAACATTTATTAGTACAAAACCTATTAATGTAAATATATATTTAAACACAAAATTTAAATTATGCTTATTTACAAGTAAATAGTATGTGAATGCATAGTTTAATACAATTAAGCTTAAGCCAATCAAATTAACATTTGCTAAATCAAATATGATTGTTGCTAATGCGACACAAGCTAGTGATATATAAATATAATATGATCCTTTATTAAATTTTCTATTTATAAAATCAAGCACTGATGTTATAGTCGCAACAAACATCAAACTATAATATATGGATATTGAAAATTTATATGAACAAATAACAAAATTTGAAATCAGTAATGAAAGTAATACTGAATTTATTACTTTATTTTTTTTAGTAATACTGTTAAATATAAAATAATATAGCCATACCATCTCATTTAATATAAATGAAATCTCCTTAGCACCTGTAAATAATATTATAAATGTAGAAAACAGTATTAAAACATATGAAGAAATTTCAAATGTATTTTTTAAAAATATATCTTTTTTCTTTTGATAAAACATGACACTTATAGTAAAACATATAACACTCACTATTAAATATATTACTTCTAAATTTAATGTAATAAATTCATTTGATAAACTATATATAAATAATAATAATACAACTGGTAAAGAAATTTTTAATACATTTGACTGAATTTTATTATTATATATTTTTATCATAAATATAAATGATACAAGTAGTAAAATTGATATTATCAATAAAGTTAAATTATTAAAAACACTAAATAATAACATAAATATTATATTAATTAACATCAATATAAACGACATTAAACTTATTATTTCATTTTCCTTAATATTACTTATAAAGTTTATTAGTAAACTACCTAATATGATAATCAATGTAATTATATTCGCATAATTATAGAATATCTCATATATACCAATATTCATAAGCGCATACAATATTACCGGATAAATATATATAAGTCCATTTTTATTTGACTTAAATAAAATAATAAATAAAGATGCCATGTTTATTATAAATGTAACTGATATTAATATATACTCAAATCTATAATGTTCCATATAGAAACTTGTAAATATCGAAAATAATACTAAAACCACTGATGCAAAAACATTAATAGTTTTTTTAGTATTATCATTTTTTAATCTATCATAAAAAATTGACACTATTAAATAAATTAAGCTAAGTATTGGAAATACTAAATTATAGTTAAATATATTATCTAACTTAAATGCATATAATGTGAATATAATTGTTAAATTTATGAATATATATGAAAAATATACATATAAATTTGACTTAAACAATTTATCACTTGCGAAATATAGAAAAATACATACAAATGCGCAAATAGCTAAATAAACATATATACCTGCTCCACTATATGATAAATATTCTCCTAATAACTTATCACATGCAACTAAATGAAATATAATTGGTATGAATGATATACCTACAAACCATAAAAATTTATAAGGCAGTTTCTCATTAACCTTCTTACTAAATAATGATATTGAAAGAAATAAGAAGGACTCAATCAATAAAAATAGCACTTTAAAAATACCTGTCATCTCATTCCAATTTGCAAATGCAAATATCGCAGATGCAATAATTATTAATGCAGTACCAATTATTAATAATAATTTTTCTTTATTGGATTCACTTTTTTCTTTTTTTAGTTTCCTTTGTTCTTCAAGATATAGTTCAGTTGGTGCACCGCATTTACTACAAAACTTAGTATTAGCTTTTAATTTGGCACCACAACCAGTACAGTATTTCATAACCTATTCACCTCAATATAATTATATAACAAAAATAAAATTAAATAAAGAAAAAAAGAGTTTAATAAACTCTTTTAGTTTTTAGTGTTTAATGTAATACATTTATTTCCTATCTTCTTATTATTGTTTATATAATCATCATCTATTATATACTTGTCATAGTACTGTGATTTTTTTGACAGTTCTTCGTTCACATAACCAAATCCATATCTCTCAATCATAGTTTTCTTACCTGAAAACAAATCAACCCCAAGACCTAATCTATCATATTGAACTTTGCCTCCAATAGCAGATATAATTGTTGGGTATGTATCAAGGGCAGTAAATTGTCTATGTGAATTATTTACATTTTTTATACCAGAATTAATTATGCAACTATAGACATATCTATCTTTAATATTTCTTGAAGAAAAATATTCAGATTGCATTGATAGATGATCACCAACTATAACTATAGTAGTATTGTCGTAAAAATCTTGTCCCCTCACCCAATTTACAAAATCATATATTAATTTTGATTGAGTTGCATAAACATTTTCATATTGAGTTTTAAATTTAGACTCTGAATATTTTCCAATAAAACCATCCTTGGCATGTGTATCAATTGTAATAAGGGCTAGATTAAAAGGTTTATCTTTTTTAGATATACTACTTAGTCTAGTTTTTGCAACATCAAATAAATAATTATCATTAAATCCCCAAGAGCCAAGATCATCATTAGTAAAATTAAGATTATATTTTTCTAATGAATCAACATCAATAATTGAATAATTACCATGTCTTGTAAAATATTCTTTAATTCCACCAAACGAAGTCCTTGCAGATGAAATTAATTCATTGTAATAACCATTGTCACTTAGTAGATCACCAAGTGTATAAGAACCATTCATAAAATTTTCAGAGTGATAACTATTACCATCTATTGGTACTTTAAAAGGAAGACCAGATGTATTTGCAAATACAGATGCGGTTGTATAAGATGCACCTTTTATCATTTTCATACCTTGAGCTTTATTATTATCATAAAAGGTTACTACATCATCTTCGGCAAGCAATTTATATAATTCAGGTGTAACTTCGTAATTCCAATATCCGCCCTGTGATTTCGTAAAAAAACTTGTTTCTAAAGACTCAGAAACTATAAAAATTAGATTTCGTTTTTCTCTAAAAGATATATTAACATTTTTTGGATTAACATAATTTAATTCAATGAAATTTGACGATGTTGAAGTATTTTTGACATACTTAAAAAAATTTAAATTATATAAACCTATCAAACATGAAATTATAAATAATACGAATATAATAATACCTCTATGCCTATTAATAGATTTAAATGGATATAATTTACTTTTCATTTTACCAAATGAAATATCATATAATATTATTATCATCAAAGAATATATGATTACAATATATGGCAAACTTTCCATAATTGCACCTATAAACATACCACTATCCGAATTTGAAACGCCATTAAAAATATAAAAATACAACTCTTCAAACGGTACTTGCACATATGTCTTTTTCATATAATAAGAAAAAACAATTATTAATGTTATTACCAATAATATAAATAAACTAAATATAGTCTTAATTTTCTTCTTCATACTACCACCAAAATATCTTTTTTATTATATTAATTTTTTTATTCATAGTCAACAGAAAAAGAGTAATGATACCCTTTCTATCTATTTTTTACTTTTCTTCTTAGTCTTCTTATCAGTTTTTTTCTTTTCTATTTTTATTTTAACGCTCGACTCTTTCTTTTCCTTTTCCTTGATTGAATTTATTTGATTTTCCATTTCATTTAGTATATGAATTTTGCCATCTACATAATATTCATAATCATGATCTTTTACCTTCAATAATCTATCACAATTAATTACAAAATTAAGATCATTCGCATCAAACAAAAATTTATTTTCTTCTTTTTTCAAATCTACAAAATAGAATTTTATTTCTCTTTTTAAATATTCATTTATATAAGTATAATACTTATCTGATTTATCAATTGCAGCATTATATAAAAGTACAAAATATTCATCTTCAGATTGATTATATATATCACTACCTAGTATCTCAGTAAATTTTTCTTTTGAAATTAATGTAGCTTTACTATACACTTTATCTTCAAAACCATCATTCATACTACCAACGCCATATACATATAACATCCAATATATTAAGAGCGATAAAAATATTGCAAACAAAAATAATATTACATAAGAGAAAATATGATGTTTTTTAGATATAACATCTATTTTTTTATCAGTTATATCATCCTCATAATGAATTTCATCATTAGAAAATTTATTAGTTTTTATTTTTCTAAATATTTTCTTAATAACGTTATCTTTTCTTTTTTTATTTTCAAAACTTCTTATAAATTTTTTAAATTTGGTTAAAAATTTCTTTATAAATTTTTTTAGTTTAAGTATACTTTTTCTTATTTTACTTTCACTCTTTTGTTTATTTAACTTCTCTTTTTTGATATCTATCATTATTTCATCATGTTTATTATCTTCCATAATTAATCCAAGTACCATAGTATTGATTGATTCTTCATCATCAAAATCTAGTTTAAAACATGATAATTTTTTCATTTTTTTGATAACAACACTTGTCTTTGTATTTGGGTCATATGCACCACTTATACCAATAAAATCAGCTTCAATTTCTTCATTATTATATTTTTCAATACCAACTTGATTACATATATAATTAGTTAAATAATCAGCTTTAAAACTATTATATTTATACTTATACCTAAATTTAAATACATAGTAATCAAGATTATTAAAACTAATTTTTTTATAAAATTCTAAATCAACTGGTTCATTGGTATAAGATACTTCAATTACAAAATTTGTATATAGATCAGATTGAGCAAGTAATTTTTGATTTAAATATTTTTTAGGCATTAAATCTAATCTATCATAAATATAAAGGAGTTCAAATAGTGCATACCTGCTTGCCAAATCTTTAGCAATTGGATTAAAATTAATATTATCGATTTTCTTATTATTTTTAATATAACTATCTATTATAAATAATTTTATCTGATTATCATTTTTCTTAAGTAATTTTGATATAAATTCACTAGTCTTTTTATTAGAAACATAACTTTCTAAATTTACAGCTATCTCTAAATAATATCTCAAACTCCTATATTCTGCATTATTTAATCCTTCATACGAATTCTTAAATTTGAATTTAAGTGCTTCGTCAAATATTTTGCATATACTATCTTGCACTAGTTTTTTATTTTTCTTAACAACTGATAAATCAATAGTCTTATATTCAATATAATTATTTAGTAATATTAATAAATCATTTTTTACTATATCGCTTTTTAAAATTTTAAATAATTTAGGAAATATATAAGAACATGTATTAGGTTTTTTAATTAATTCTCCTATAGGAAAAGATCTATCCTTATAATATTTTATAATCAAGTCAGTATACAAATTAAGTGCACTAATATTATTTGCTGTTGTCAGTAAATAAAGCACTCTATCTTGCGAATTAGCACTTAATTTTTTAAATATTTCTCTTATCTTATCCGCATATTCATCGTAATAATTTTTAAAGCATAATTCTATTATTGATGAATTAATTCCACCAAGTTCATCATCAAAATTATAGTTTCTTGTGGAATTTTCAATTAAGTATATACCTATTTTTTTAGTAATTTTATATTTTTCTAATTTTTTAAAAGTTTTAACCTTTTTTTCATAGTTGCCCTTTTCAATTTGCTCAAGTAAATATGCAATTTTATTTAGTTTTAAATCTTCAAACAACTCCCTCATAATTTCACCCTATCTACATCTCATAGTAAATCCAAAGATATTATAACATAATATATTTAAATTAAAAGTTTTTTTAAAAAAATTGATCTAAAATTTCTGAAATAAATTCTGTGACGCTTGCACTTATTTTATCTATAAAATCACTCAATAAATCTTTTATAGTATTCTTAGTAACATTAGTATCAGAATATATACCTATTTTTTTATTTCTACTTTTTTCTTCTTCTTTTATTAATCTATCTGTATATTTATAATTGTCATATAAATAACTTACTTTTGCATATCCATTTTTGATGAGTTGCTGTTGTAATAATTTATCATCATAAAATACCCAGCCCAAAGTTCTACCATATT
The DNA here is from genome assembly GCA_900320735.1 of uncultured Eubacteriales bacterium. GTDB lineage: Bacteria > Bacillota_I > Bacilli_A > RF39 > UBA660 > CAG-433. Next base: position 65,776 of record ONTJ01000002.1, on the reverse strand, counting down.
TATCGTTTTTCTTACTATTCTCATCAAATTCTATCTCTATCTTATTAGCATTTAATAGCTTAGAACACGTATAATCTTTTGCTTTTAAGGCATAAAATTTATTAAATTCATCTTTAGATGATAATTCTGGTGTATCTATTGCTAAAAATCTCACTTTTACTTCTTTTTCATTTATTATAAAATCTACAGTATCGCCATCGATACAATTTTTAAGTTTGGCACTTGTTCTTTCACTTGCATAAACATTTATAGGAAAAAACAAAATAAATAAAAAAATTATAATTTTTTTCATATAATCACCATAATAATAATAACATATTTTTTTATTTTAGTTAATTAGTATTTATGTCCATTACAAATAATTTACAAAAGAATACAATAATATAGGTGATATTTATGATGAATTTTATTCAAAATTTACTACTAAGTACTAAAAGACTTATATTTTTTCTAGCAATGGTATGTTTTTTTATTATATTAACTTATCAGATAATTATATTATTATTTATAACAACCCCGCTAAATGCAGTATTACTGCTTATAAACTTTTTACTTCTTTGTATCTTTTCTTTCTTCTTTTTCTTTAGATGCTAATATATTTTCAGTTTTATATATTTTATCTATTAATCTTCTTGTGTAATTAATCATATCAAATTCATTAGATGAATATGGTATTTTATTTGGAATAGATATTAATACATTTAATAAAATTTTTTCTTCTTCCAAAAGTGGAAATATCCTTTCATATTCACTAAAAAGTGAAATAAAATCAAAATCGAGTGAATATAAATTATAAAAATCAACAAGATCATATATAGGAAAATCTATTTTGAATTTGTCCCATGATATCAAGTAAATATGTTTATTTTTTATTAGATTATCTAATTTCAAATTATTATGAAGAGTCACTACTCTTTTTCTTTTTTTGTCCTTTACAAGATCATACCATTTATCGATTTCTATATTACAATAATTAAAACAAGACAATATTTTAGATATATTCCTAGCAACTAAATACTCATAAGGACTCATATATATTTTTGATTCTATCTGACCAATTAAATCAAGGTAATAATTATTCATATAATTTATTTTATTTTTATACTCTTCATATATTTTTTTATATTCATCATAATTTATTTCTTTATAATAAGTAGTCTTACTATGAAGCAATGAAATCAAATGAATAATATCAAACGCTCTTTGTTCTTTATCATAATCTATATCTTCTAAATACTCATACATAATATTATCATTATCAAAATCAATTATTTTAGGAAAATATTCAAAATTTCTTGATGACAAATATTTATATATGTCACAACCATTATTCTTTTTAAAAACAAATTGGCCTAAAGGTGTCTTTACTATAGTTGCCCTGCCTCTTATAGTATATTTCAAAACCTCTAAGCCATTTTTCTTTAAAATATTACTAAATTGTCTCATTATCAATATATGGAATTATAATTTTATTACCTAAAGTAATTTGATCAATATTATTGTATTTTCGCAAATCATCTATACTAACATTATATTTTTTCATTATTGATTCAATCGTATCATCATTTCTAACAATATGAACATAATAAGAAACATATTTTTCATCTTTTACGTTAAAATTTTCAAATATAGAAGTTGCCTTTTTGGGGATAAAATCTGGATTTTCTTCCAAAACCTTGTCTACCATAATTTTTTCTTCTTTTTCTTCTTTGAACAAATCCTCAGTATATAAATTCACATTATTCTCCTTTTCTTCATCTTTAATGATTGTTCTTTCTTCAATTACATAATCTGGTGTTATTTCTTCAATTTCTTCCTTTTCAACAATATTATCAAGAAGTATATCAATATTTACTCTAAGGAATTCTTCATTCAATATTTCATATTTGAAATCATCTACATCAATTTTCAAATTGTTAAGGTCATACTTACTGTCTAAATTAATGTCAAATGGTAGCCCATAAATAAATGGTTCTGTATTTATGGATGAATCGTTTATTTTATATTCACCACTTACAATGAATTCACCACTTATAATATTATCTTTACTTGAAGACAGTGTATTTTCTAGTGAAATACTTGTTATTTCATATATTCTAGTATTAAATTTAATTTCCTTAATAAAGGGTACAATTTTTTTCATATTTCCTTCCTTTCAATTAAATAATATTAAAAAAAGTTCTATAATAGAACTTTTATTTAAATAAATAATCAAATATTTCAATATAGTTTGTAACATAAATTATATTCAATTTTTGTTTAATTTCAGAAGGTATTTCTGATTCATCTTGTTTATTTCCAATCGGTAAGAAAATTGTCTTAATTCCCGAATTAAAAGCTGAAATGGTTTTTTCTTTTAATCCACCAATCGCAAGAACATTACCATTTAGTGTTATCTCACCTGTCATACCAATTGTATTATCAACTTTCTTATTTAGAAAAGCACTTAAGATAGATGTCACTAATGTTACACCAGCTGAAGGCCCATCCTTTGGTATTGCACCATTAATTGCATTTATATGAATATCATTATTTTCTAATAATTTAATATCAATATTAAATTTTTTTTGATTTGTCTTTACGTATCCAATAGCAACTGAAGCACTTTCTTTCATTACATCACCAAGTGATCCAGTCATTATTAAATTACCCTTACCTTTATAATAAGTTGTTTCAATAGGTAAAATGCTTCCGCCATAAATAGTATAAGCAAGTCCATTAACTACACCTATATTATTTTCACTATTTTGAATTTTTTCAAATTTCCTTTTTCCTAAGTACGATTCAACATTATCTTTGTTAATACATATTTTTAATTCTTCACCATTCTCAACTATTTTTTTAGCTACTTTTCTCATAATTGATGATAATACTCTTTCAAGTTCTCTTACGCCAGCCTCTTTAGTATAGTATTCAATTATATATTCAATCATATCATCACTAATCACAAGATTAGATTTAGTCAAACCGTGTTCTGTCAATAATTTATCTAACATGTAATTTTTAGTTATATCTAATTTTTCATATATAGTATATGATGATAAATTGATTACCTCAAGTCTATCTCTTAAAGCATATGGAATATCTTCATATGAATTTGCAGTTAAGATAAACATAACTTTTGATAAATCAAATGCCTCCTCAATGTAATTGTCATAAAATAATGTATTTTGTTCTGGATCAAGCACTTCAAGTAATGCAGATGCTGGATCACCTTTTATATCCTTTGTCATTTTATCAATTTCATCAATCAAGAATACCGGATTTGACACTTTTGATTTTATCATTGCATTTATTATTCTACCGGGTGCAGCACCTAGATATGTTCTTCTATGTCCAATTATTTCTGCCTCATCATTTACACCGCCAACAGATATTTTTACAAAATTTCTACCTAATGCTTTTGAAATAGAAAATGCAAGCGAAGTCTTACCTACACCAGGAGGACCAACTAAACATATAATCGGACTCTTAATAGATTTTGTTAATTGTTTAACAGAAATATATTCTAATATTCTCTCCTTAACATTTTCAAGCCCATAATGAGTTTTATTTAAACTCTTTTCTATTTTGGAAATATTTTTAGTATCACGCGTATATTTTTCAAATGGTAATGATAACACTGTATCTATATAATTTTTAACAATCGATACTTCAGGCGATGTTGGTGGTAATAATTCATATTTATTTATTTCTTTAATTAATTTTTCTCTAATTAAATCACTACATTTTAATTTAAAGACACTGTCTTTTAATGAATTTATCTCAACTTCCTTGGAATTGTCATCCCCAAGTTCCTTTTTAATTACATTCAATTTTTCTCTTAAGATATACTCTTTTTGTGATTTATCTAAATTTTCTTTTACTTCCTGCTCCAAAGTTCGCTCTATCATATTTATCTTTTTTTCTTCATCAATTAATCTAAGAAGTAATTTAGATCGACCTACAGGACTCAGTTCATTTACCAAAACATTTTTATTTTCAAAATTTAAAGGTAATATATTTCCAATTATATCCGTTAATCTATCAAGCGAATTTTCTTCATTTATTTTTAATATTATTCCATTTGAAATATTAGAAATCAATGATACATAAGATGCAAATTCTCTTTTTAAAGTTCGAAGTGAGGCTTGTTTTATATTTTCATCTTCTTCTTGCAATTTATATGGTCCAATAATTGATGATAGTGATGCCTCATCTTCATTTATATATTTAAAAATATTTGCTCTATTAACACCAGTTATACTAATCCTAATATGACTATTTGGAAGTTCAAAACTATTAGTTATCTTCCCAATAATACCAATTTTTGGTAAATCATCTATATTAATCTCTTCTTCACTATAACAATTTGGTGAAACTAATAATAAATAACTATCATGATTATTAATAGAATTATTAATTATTTTTTTATCAGCTTCATTATATATTTCTAATTTTATCTCACCATGAGGAAGTAATATTAGATTTCTTAAAACTATGACAGGTAATTTTGTTTTTAACATACTACATTCCTCCAATAAGTTTACTAAACAATGTTTATTATAATTTATTTATAAAAAAAGTCAACAAAAAAAGTATAGTTTTCCATACTTTATTTGTTTCTTATTTTTTCATCTATATATGAATAAATTTTTTGCTTTTCACTTTCATCACTAATCTGATATACAGTGTTTAAACTAAGTAATATGAATTGACCAAAAGAATTTCCCTCACCATATAATTTGTAAAATTCATTTATCTGTTCCTTAGTTATATAATTTGATGTAAGTTGATAACGAATTAAAAATTTTATTGAATTAATCAGATCATTTGTCCTATTTAAATCATCATATAATTCATAAAATTTATCATTATCTCTTTCTTTTAGCAATTGATCTTGAAGCTTTTGTTTTTTATTAATTAAGTTTAAAATAATATCTTCCATAATTATCCTCCATTTTATTTATATATTTTTTTACCTCTCTTTTTGGAAGTGAACATATATATTGCTTCATAAAATACAATTTATCTATATCATTATCAAATACAATATTTGAAAATTCAAGTGCCTTATCCAAATATAAATTATTATAACTATAAGATACATAATATGGATTTTTGAATTTTTCAATATATGAATCAATCTTATCGAAATCCAATTTCTTATATTTAACTGTTAAAATCATATTTATAAATGTATTAACGTAGTTTTGCCATAATAGAGCATTATATGTAGAATTTGGTGTTCGAAATTCAATAATGTCATTCTTTTTAATATTTATCATATATCTTTTGTTACTATATAACTTATTTATTCCACTATATTCATCATACTTATGCATACTATTATAAACTAAATGCCCAATAGATGATGCAAAATGGCAAACTACACTTCTAAGATAAGCATCATTACCCTTAGAGAATGAATAAATAACATCTTCATAAGCAGCAATCAATTTAAAAAGGTCCATTAATGATTTATCACTAAGTACATTATCTACATTAACCTGAAATGAGGCTTCACTAAAATCTGCCTTTCTATCTATTAATAATAAACTAATTTTTTTTAAATATTTCCAAGTAGATTTAGTATTATCAAAAACTGGAGAACAAAGTTCTATACTATCCGATGTTCTTATACTACATTCACTATGAACTTTCCAATCTAAATTATGAAATTGCTTAGCCATATCAGTTTTAGTCTTAGAGTCTACACCAGCTTCAATTTCAAATCCAAATTTAATGTCTTTTGGAATATTAAGTTCTTTTCGATATGGTGTTTTTGTCTGAAAAACACTTTCTATTATTTCTTTTTCTCGCATCAAAATCCCTCTTTTATTGCGGAGTATATTACCACAAAACAAAAAAATAGTCAAAAAAAAAGAAATAATAAATTATTTCTTTAGTGAATCTAATGCTTTTTGCATTTTTAAATCATATTTAATAGTATCAAGATTACCATATTCTTTGATTAAATCTTCTTTTTTCATATTGTAATCTTTACATATTTTATCAATATGTGATTCTACTTCTTCATCAGTAACATCAATATTTTCAAGTTTTATAATTTCTTCTAATATAAATCTATATTCTACTCTTTTTTTAGCTTCAGGAGTCATTTGTTCAATTAAAGCTTCCTCATTTGAATTTGTAAATTGATAGAACATTTCAAGTGTAATTCCTTGCATTTTTAATTGTTCTTCGTAGTTATGAACCATGTGATGAGCTTCATCATGAATTAATTCTTCTGGTACTTCTATTTGTGTGTTTTTAGCAACTTCAGCAAGAAGATCATCTACATATTTATTTTCATTTTCATATTCTTTTTTAGCTTCTAAATCTGCTTTTATTAAATCTCTTAATTGTTCTTCAGTTGAGACATTATCATAGCCTAAATCTTTAAAGAACTCTTCATCTAATTTTGGTAATTCTTTTGTTTTAACTTCATGAACTTTTACCTTGAATACAGCTTTTTGACCTTTTAATTCTTCAGATGCATATTCTTCTGGGAAAGTAACAAGAACATCAAATTCATCTCCTGCTTTGTGAGATATTAATTGTTCTTCAAATCCAGGTATAAATGTATTGCTTCCTATCTCAAGTGGATAATTTTCACCTTTACCACCATCAAAAGCAACACCATCTTTAAATCCCTCAAAATCAATTACAGCAGTATCACCATTTTCAATTTTACCATTTTTAATTACCATATCAGCATATTGTTCTCTTAAATGGTCTATTTGATGATCAATTTCTTCTTTAGTAACATTTACTTTTTCTTTTTTTACATCTAAATTCTTATATTTCTTAATTTTAATTTCTGGTCTAGTTGTTATTTTAAAGATAAATGTTACTGAATTTTCATCAATTTCCTTTATATCAATGCTAGGTTGCATTATTGGTTCTAAATCTTTATTTTCTTTAAATACTTTATCATAAGCTGAAGGTAATACAATATTTATAGCCTCTTCATATAATGATTCTTTACCAAATTTTTTTTCAAATATGTTTCTTGGTATCATACCTTTTCTAAAACCATCAACTTTGACACTATTTTTTGCCTTTTCAAATGATTTATCTAAGGCATCATTCCATTCTTTGTTTTCTATTTTTATTTCTACCTCATGTATATTTTTCATATAATCCTCCTTAAAAATCTATTTTATTATATAATAATTTTTTGTTTATATCAAGAAAAAAAGCAATAATTATTGCCCTTTATGTAAATTATTTTATTGAAATTATTTCAACCTCGTAGCTGCCATTTGGACTATCTACGCTAGCTTTATCTCCAACCCTCTTACCAAGTATTGCAACTGCTATTGGTGAAGAATTAGATATTTTATTTTCAAATGGATCAGCTTCTGTTGAACCAACTATTTTATATTCGTCTACTTCATCATCATCTATATATTTTATTTCAACTGTAGAACCTATTCTAACTTCTGAAGAAGAACCTTCCTCAATTACAATAGAGTTTTCAATTAAATATTCAAGTTCTCTTATTCTAGCTTCCACTATAGATTGTTTTTCTTTAGCTGCATGATATTCAGCATTTTCAGACAAATCACCTAAAGCTCTAGCTTCTTTTATTGCATTTATTACATCAGGTCTAACATTAATTGTTAAATCTTCTAATTCTTTTTTTAATTCTTCTAATCCACTTTTTGTAATGAAATTTTCTTGACTAGATGTCATTTATAATCACCTCTTATAAAATTCTTTTTAAAAGCACGAAAAAATAATACTACATTTTTTATTGTTTGTCAACAAAAAAATTTACACGTATAAGATCATTTTTTTCTACTATTTTATCGCATGGAATTCTTAGTATTTCCTTTGGATGCCTTGCAGCATCAATTTCCTTTCCATCTTCTGTTTTAATATATGATACTTCAATATTAAATGATTCCTTATTTGGACCAAATATATTTACTATATTACCTGTTTCAAAATAATTTCGTTGTTCTAAAATTATTTCTTTATTATCTTTATCATAATCTAAAACAACTCCTAGAAAATCTTGATTTGTATTTTCATCTCTACCAATATAATATTGCTCATCAACTGATGGAAATTTATCAAAATATTGAGGAACAGTTTGCCTATTTGCACATCTATATAACTCAATTTCGTCATTTATATTATATTTATAATTTTCTTTATCTTTTAGATAATTATCTATGACTCTCCTATATACAGATACTAGTGTTGCAATATAGTAAATTGATTTCATTCTTCCTTCTATTTTTAGTGATGTCACTCCATCATCAATAAGCTTTGGAATAAACCTTAGTAATGACAAATCTTTTGGTGAAATAGCAAAATCTACATCACTATTAATTTTTTGCTTATACTCATCATAAAGATCAAATGTCCATCTACATACTTGTGCGCAACCACCTCTATTTGAATCTCTATTAGTCATATAATTTGAAAGATAACATCTTCCAGAAAAACATGTACACATAGCACCGTGTATGAATACTTCAGTATCTATTTTTACTTTGTCAATAATATCTTTTATTGTTTTTCTATCACATTCTCTAGCTAATACAATTCGCTTAACACCATTGGCCTTATAGAATTTAGCAGCTTCCATATTGGTAGTACAACTTTGTGTACTCAAATGAAATTCTAAATTAATATTTTTTTCCTTCAAAAAGTCTAATATAAATATATCAGAAGCAATTATAGCGTCGACACCAATTTCTTCTAAAGATCTTAAATATTCTTCTAACCCATTAAAATCTTCTTGATGAAATACAATATTTACTGTCACATATACCTTGGCATTATGTTCATGCGCAAATTTGACACCTTCTTTTATTTCGTCAATTGTAAAATTTGTAGCATTTGCGCGTAACGAAAAGTCTTTCCCACCAACATATACAGCATCAGCACCATACAATATTGCCCATTTTAATTTTTCTAAATCTCCTGCTGGAGCAAGTAACTCTATCTTATTCATTGTTCTTCACCTTAAATATTGTCTTCTTATTTAAAAAACCATTATCAGTCTCATTAAATAAATTAGAATCAACAACTGTTTTTAATTTATCTGCAAAAATATCGTCATTTGGATAATTTCTAAGTGCTGCAAAAGCCTCTATAATATTATAAAAATTATTTTCTGGTATCAAATAATCATCTAAAAATATATCACAATCTACACCTTTATTTATTAATTTTTTATATTCCATCAGACCATTTAGTATCTTGCTTGAAAAGAAATTTGTAGTATCTCCTTCAATTATTGGATAAAATTCATTTGTACTTTTTTCATACATATAATACTTCTTTTTTGGATTTTTATTAAGCTTAATGTACTTAAAGTAATTTGTTATAAGACTCCTTGAAGAAGTTGCCATATTTGTATAACCAAATAATTTAATTATTGCTTTAGATTTTGTATTATCACAAATATCAATAAATTCATCAATAGTTATCTGTGGTGTAGTTATAAACCCATACAATCCTCTTTTTTCAAAAAAATTAATTGTTTTAGAGTTGGTAACCATTTTACTACTCCATATTAAATTTATATTTAAACTATTTTCTTTAACAATATTGAATACGGCCATATCTGAAAAAACAACAGCCTGTATATTCATTTTATCTAATTTAAATAATAATTTTTTTAGATTTTCTAAATCAGAATTAAAAAATATTTTATTAAGTACAATATATATTTTTTTATCAATTGAATTTAATTTTTCCTCTACTTTTTTTAAACTAGATTCCTTAACTAAATAATTAAAATTTTCACTAAAATTTTCAATACCTATAGCAAATCCATCAATATTATTTTGTATATAAAACTCAAAATTTTCGCTATTTGGATAAGTAACAATTATATTATTCATCAGCAATATCCTTTCTGTATGTAATTGCTATTCCATCTCCAACTTTATAAAATTTAGTGTCGTATTCATCATTATTATTTAAAAAATCTATATATTTTTTTAACTTACCTACTAGTGCTTTTAAATTTTTATTTTCTATTTTTTCATAATTTTCTACATGACCATGAAATTCCATATTATCGCTTACAATAAAACCATCTGAAACTAAATTATCTTTATATTTTTCAAAGAAATTTAGGTATTGAGCTTTCGCAGCATCAATAAATATCATGTCATATTTATCTTTAAGTTCAAGTGTTAGCGCATCACCTAATATCAATGACACTCTTTTATCTAAATTACATTTTTTTATATTTTTTATTGCTTCTATATATTTTTCTTGATCTCTTTCAATAGACACTATAGTCACATCATCATCTACTAATGCCATATTTATAGCTGAATATCCAATTGCAGTACCTATTTCAAGAATCTTTTTGATATTATTTTTTTTAATAAATTTACATAAAAAAGTCATGCCTTTTTTCTGCATTATAGGTACACTTTTTTCTTCAGCATATTTTTCCATTTCCTTTATAACATCGCTATACATAAATAACTCCTTCTAATTTTCTTTAGTTAAATATGATAAAATTGCTTCAATCATATTCCACTCTTCATCGGTCTGTATATTGGACAATATTTTTTTATTTTCATCACTAACATACGATGAAGCATATATTTTTTTAGAACCATCTTTACACTTCTTATTGTCAGTATAAATTATATAATTTTTATCTTTAGTTTCCAAATCACAAAGTATATCACAAGAAACTTTTTTGCCATTTTCGTCTATATAAGTAAAATTATTTTCGTTCGATAAAATATCCATAACTATACCTCTTTTCGTGAATCTAGATAACTTTGTAATATAATTACAGCTGCTAATGAATCAACTGTTTTCTTTCTTTTTTGTCTTGAAGTATTATTTTTAATCATAATATCATTTGCTTCTTTTGATGATAGTCTTTCATCTTGCATTATAACATTTAAACGCAATTTTTCTTCTAATAATTCTTTAAAATCTAGGCTTCTTTTTGCTGCAAACCCTAAAGTATTATTCATATTTTTAGGAAGTCCTAATACTACAGTTTTTATATTAAATTCATCTACTATTGATTTTAGTTTATAAAGTGCATCTATATAATCTTCACTGGCAAATTCAATAGTTTTGTATTTGCTAGCTATTATTCCTAGATTATCTGATATTGATACACCTAATGTTTTAGTTCCTAAATCAAGACCTAATATTCGCATCTTTAATATAATTTCTAAGTAGAGTTTCTACTATTTGATTTCTCTCTAACTTACAAATTTTCTTTCTTGAATCATTATATGAAGATATATAACCAGGATCTCCAGATATTAGATAACCAACTATTTGATTAATTGCGTTATATCCCTTTTCATCTAAAGAATCATATACTTCCCTAATAGTTTCTTCAACTAAACTTGCATCAATATCAGATACATCAAATAAAAAAGTTGTATTCGAATCCATTAAAATCACCTCATTGATAGCCTTATTATAGCACATTTTTATATAAAAGAAAATAGAACTTACCGTTCTATTTTAATATTCATACCAAAGTCCACTTGATTTTAGTTCTCTGATTGTCTTATTATGTCCAGCATCATTTTCATTGAAATATACCTTCATATTCTTATCAGCGACAAAATATAAATAATTATTTTTAGTATAATTGATAACAGCGTCAATTGCACCTTTTGATGGATTACATATTGGTCCAATAGGTAATTTTCCTGCGTTTGATGCACTTCTAGTATTATATGGATTAGAACTATTAATTTCTGATTTATATAAATCTCTATCGCCTAATTCTATTTTTGACGCATAATAAGTTGTGACATCACTACCTAAACTCATCTTATTATTAAGTCTATTTATAAATACTCCCGCTATTTTCTTTCTATCCTCAAGAGTGACACCTTCACTTTCAACCATTGATGCTAGTGTTATTAACTCATGTATAGAAAAGTTGCTTTTTTCTATATTAGCTTTTTCTTCTGTTAGAATTTTATCTGTTTGATCAAGCATCTTTTTAAATATATCTTTTACAGTAGCATTTGCTTCAAAATTATATGTATCTGGTGCTAAGTAACCTTCAAGAGGATAATAAATATTTTCATTAAGTATTGTACTATCCAAAAACCAATATTCATTAATAAGTGAATTTATGTATTCACGATCTGATAATAAATTAAAAACATCTTCCTCTTTATTAACAGTGTTTTTTCCTATAGTTTTAGCAATAACTCTCATTGTTTTCCCTTCATTAAATGTTATTGTTACTTCTTTTTTAATTACGTTACTGCCATCTTGAAGGATAGTTACTATCTTTTTTAATTTATCTTTCTTATTCAATTTATAAGTACCTGCTTTTAAATCTGAAATTTTATGTAATTTAGAATATAATAAGAAAAATTTATCACTTCTAATTAATCCTTTTTTTCTTAGTAATTCACCAACCTCTCTAACACTACTTCCTTCTTTAATTTCAACAATTACTGGTTGAGACTTTTTACTTACACTAGTTGTATTTACATAACAATATATGCATCCAATCAAAATAAATATTGAAACTACAATAAATAATATTTTAAAAATCCCTTTTTTCATCTCTACTCCTCAATTATAGCTTTTATTCTTCTTACTCCAGAAGAAGATGCTTCTTCTTTTTTAATCTTAAATTTACCTATTTCTCTAGTATTTTTTACATGTGGCCCACCACATAATTCTTTAGATACTATCTTTTCTTGATTTCCAATAAAATAAACTGTTACTATATCAGGATATTTTTCTATAAACATGCATTCAGCACCTGAATTAATAGCATCTTCTTTTTTCATTTCCTCCACCCAAACATCAAGACCTTCATTTATCCATTCATTTACTAATTCTTGTGTTTTTTCTTTTTCTTCTTCAGTTAATTTATGATCACATGAAAAATCAAATCTCATTCTTTCATCAGTTATGTTTGAACCTTTTTGGTGACAATCAGGAGATACTACAATTTTCAAAGCAGCGTTTAATAAATGAGTTGCAGTATGATACTTAGTTTCTACTTCAGAGTTACCTGCAAGTCCACCTTTAAATTTACCAGCAGATGCTGTCCTAGATAATTCTTGGTGTTCCTTAAATTTTTCTTTGTAACCTTCTATATCCACCTTTAAACCTTTTTCTAAAGCAAGTTCCATGGTTAATTCTATTGGAAAACCATATGTATCAAATAAATGAAATGCAGTTTGACCATCAATATCTTTATTTGAAACTTTTTCAAATTCCCTTAGACCTTTTTCAAGCGTTTTACTAAATTTAATTTTTTCATTTTTTAATACATCATATACTACATTTTCATTTGCCTCAAGTTCACTATAATATTTCTTGTATTTATTTATTATGATAGATGCTAATTCATATTCCCAGTTACTATCTATATCTATACCTAATTTTTTAGCATGACGCACCATTCTTCTAATTAGTCTTCTTAAAATATATCCTTGATCTGTATTAGATGGTTTAATACCAGCATTATCTGCCGAAATAAATACTGATGTTCTAATATGATCTGCAATTATTCTCATTGAAACTTCATTGTCTTCATATCTTTTGTTAGATATCTCTTCTATTTTAGAGATAACATCGCTCCAAATTGAAGATTTGTAATTATCATTAACACCTTCTAGTATTGCAGTTACTCTTTCTACACCCATACCAGTATCAACATTTTTATTTGGTAATTCTTCTAATGTTTTATCTTCTTTCATATTATATGACATGAATACATCATTCCATATTTCAACCCATCTATCATCTTCTGGATCAAATTTTTCAGGAATAGGATCATCACTTCTAAAATAGAACATTTCAGTATCTGGTCCACAAGGTCCAGTTTCACCTGCTTGCCAAAAATTATCATTAACAGTTGGACATATTCTATCTTCACTAATACCTAAACTTTTCCAAATTTCAATTGCTTCATCATCTCTTGGAATGTTATCTCTTCCTGCAAATACAGTAACACCCAATCTACTTACAGGTATATTTAATACTTGTGTTAAAAATTCAAAACTCCATGTAATTGCTTCTTTTTTAAAATAATCTCCAAGTGACCAGTTACCTAACATTTCAAAAAATGTATGATGGTATGTATCACCAATTTCATCTAAATCATTTGTTCTAATACACTTTTGATAATCACATAGTCTATTTCCATATGGATGAGAAGCACCCATTAAATATGGAATAAGTGGTTGCATACCAGCAGTATTAAAAAGTACTGATGGGTCATTTTCTGGCACAACTGGTGCAGAAGGTATTTGCTTATGACCTTTACTAACAAAAAAATTAATATATAAATCTTTCAAATTCATTTTAATCACCTACTATTTCTAATAATCTTTCTTCATATTTTTCTATATCATCATTATTTATAACATAATAATCTGCATACGCGATTGGACCTGCCTTTGCAATATTTTCAATTTCTGAAATATCTCTTTTAATTGCTTCTTCTTTTGTAAGAGGTCTTATCTTTCTTTTCGATAATCTATCATATCTTATATCTTTATCCACTACTATAGCCACCAAAATAATATTATCAAGTTTCTCTTTTAATAGTGTATATTCCTCCCATGAATATAATCCGTCTAGTACGACATTATTACTAGCAGAAAGCTCTTTTATTCGAGGAAGTAAGATCTTGGCGAATGCACCATTTCCATATTCTCGTCTTAGTTTTTCTCTCATCATTTTTTCATTTTCGGGTGTTATCTTTAAATGTGACTCATTTAATTTTTCCATTGTCACACCACCAAAATACACTTTTTTATATCCTAATTTATTTTCAAGTATTTCCGTAGCAACAGATTTACCCGAACCACACATACCTACAATTGCTACTATCTTATTCAAAATATCATTCCTTTCAAAATAAAAAGATGGTATATTAAGGAGCCATATTAGGCGGTACCATCCTTTATTTTTCTTAATTAAATAACGAGTTGCCCCGGGTTTAATAACCTTCTCATATGTCAGCACTTTCATTATAAATTATTATTAGTTTACACCAACCACTAACTCTCTTATAAATAATCAATAATTACTCTACATAATCAACGAATTTCTGTAATTATTATATCAAATATAATAATTAATAGCAATACTAATATTACTTACTTTTTTTATTTGTCAATATATAATATAACTTTAAAATATGATAATAGGAAGCTTATGCTTCCTATCTACTAAAATCTACATAAATTTTTTGAAAAAATTCTTCGAATTGACGAACCAAAATAACGGCCAGCATCACTAAATATATTTACAGCTCGTAAAATTGAATTAATTAAGGTACCTGTAATACCAGCGCCGGCTTTTATAGATTTCATTTTATCTTCATTTATTTTCTTCACATATACCTCCTATCTACATTTATATGGTCTTGTATAACCATCTAAAAATCCTCCAAAAAAAGATAGTGCTGCGCTAATTATAGCCCATGTAATCGCAGATATTCCACCTGCTTTTGTACTTAACATTTCCTCTTCACTTAATTTTCTCATATTTTTTTATACTTGCACAACTTTTTCAAATAAATCATTATTACTGAATCTGTGTGAAATTAATATCAATGTTAAATTGTATTCAGTTTTTATTTTTTGTATAATTTTTCTTTCACTTTCAATATCTAATTCATTCATTGTTTCATCGAGTATTAATACTTCTTTATTTTGAAGCAATGCTCTTGCAAGTATTATTCTTTGTCTTTCACCTCCAGATAAATTATGGCCATTTTCTTCTAAAAGAAAGTCTAATGTTATGTTTCTTTTTTTTAGAATGTTATCAATATTAGTAATCCTTATAACTTTTTGAATATCTTCATCTGATACTTCTTTAAATAATCTTATATTATTAAGTATAGAATCCGTAAAAATATATTCATTTTGTGAAACAAAACAAATATTATTAGTAATATCACTATATGATATATTATTTACATCAATATCATTTATCTTAATCATGTCATTATCACATTCTAATATTTTCATAAGTAGTTTAAATATGGTAGATTTACCCGAACCACTACTACCTTTTACAAATACATATTCACCCTTTTTGATAGCAAAATTTATATTATTAATAATGTTATACACGCCATTATATGAATAACTAACATTATTAAATCTTATTGTGTTAACTTGATTTATCTTTCTATAATGTTTATGTCCTTTGACTTTATTTAATTCAATGATTCTCTTATAAGAATTTTTAGCATCTATAACTAATTGATCAAGAGAAATTATATTTTTAAATGATATGAATAACGAAATAACTAATGAATTAAAACATATTAATTTACTTAATGATAAAGAATTTTTGTATAACAAAATAAAACCAATATATATACACAAAATACTAGAGAGATTACAAACTAATTCTTGAAATAAACTATAATTAAATACTAATTTACTAATTTTCTTACTACTTAGCAAAAATTTTTTATATACTTTTTTAAATTCAGTATTTCTCTTATCCTCAATAGAAAAATTTTTGATCGTATCTATACCCAAAATACTTTCTACTAAATAACTGTTTGAAATAGATGCATTGTTTTTAACAACATATGACAATTTATCTAAATTCCTCCTACATAATAAATAAATTAACATATACAAAAATTCCATAATAAGAGTTATTAAAAACATTAATTTATTAATAGATAACAATATGATATTAATGATAAATATATACGCAAAATCAATTATAAAAGAAAAACTAATATTATTTATGAACTCTTTTATACTAGATAAATCATTTATTCTAGATACTATATCACCAACTGGCCTATTATGATGATATAAAAGAGGGAGAGATAAAATATTTTTAAACGTTTTATTTGTAAGACTACTGTCAAACTTTATGTTAAGTGTTAATATGAGATTATTTCTAATATAATCCAATACAATCTTTAGAACACATATAATTAAAAATAATATAAACACATTAGAATAATTAAACTTACTATCAAACAAATAGCTTAAATATAGAGAGTGAATAATGGAAAGTATGGTTGATAATAAGGATAAAAATAATACTAAAAAAATAATTTTATAATATTTTTTAATACCAGAATATAAAATACTAATAAATTTATTTTTTTCTTTTAAAATATTATTTATCTTATTAAAAGTTATTATTATACCTGTTCATGTATTTTCAAATTCTTCCATTTGAAGTTTTATATACCCACGTATTGGATCAAATATATAAACATCATAATCAACAATTTTATAAACTATTACAAAATGGTCATATATATTATTTAATTTTATGTGTGCAATTATTGGTAATTTGACGTCAATCAAGTTATTCAGCTCACATTCATAAGCATCTGATTGAAAACCAATTTCATTACTCACCTTTACAATATCATACACACTTGTACCATCTTTGTTTGTTTTTAACTTAACTCTAAGCTTGTCCATATCAACATAACCTTTATGATATCTAATTATGTTATAAAGACATGCAACAGCACAATCTTTTTCATTTTGTTGTTTTACAAATTTCATTTTTATTTTACCCTCCTACTATATATATTCGCTATAAAAATGAAAATTCCACTAAAAAATAAAAAAAACTAAAATTAATTTAGTTTTGCGCTCTTTAATATACTGATCATTTCTGAAATATTTTTTTCGTAATTACTTTTAAGTATAACTTCATTCACATATATTACGTAATTTGGATCATTTGTAAAAGTAATAACAGAAAAAATGTATACACATTCAGATGATTTATCTGTTTTACCAGAATATTCTATTTTTGTTATTTTCTTATCATCCATTTCTATGGTACTTTCCTTTTTTAATAAAGTAGTATTTTTTCTACTTTCAATAAATCCTCCTACTTGTTTGTCTAATATTTCTTTATCTGTTTTCTCTTCATATTCACTTAAATTATATGTAAATATACCCACAATTTGTTTTTTGTCTTTATTTAAATATAAGTCATACTCCCCCTTATCACTGCTAACATATTTCGCATCTGCAGAAAAAGTAACTCTACCATCCTTAGTTACGAATTCTTTATTTATAATTTTTACTTCTTCTTCCTTATTAGACAATAAAAGTGCAATTGTTATAAAAATTAATACTAATATAAATGGTACAACTATAATTAACCATTTTAAATATTTATTCATAATAATACCTTCCTTTACTCAACTATATCATTGTTTTCAAATTTAATATCTATATATTTTCTACTAGATAAATAATCACATAAATGCACAAATCTTTGATATTTATCTTCTGGTAGTGGTAAAACTACATCTGAATATGGACTAGTATTCCATTGCCCCATATGTGAAGAAATAACTTTTCTCATAAATTTATAATCATCTTTATCTAGTGATAATTTATCCTTATTAGATTCTATATAATCACATATAATTATTGGATGATCAAATCTCGTATATTTCTCTTTAGGATAACCAGATTTTAAACCATCATGCATCATTATTGAAATAAGTAATAAATCTTTTTCATCGTTAGTAAATTTATGTCCTAAACTTTCATTTTCTAAAAGATCTCTCGCAATTTTCATCGCAGCTTTAGTATGTCTTAATAAACCACCTTCACCAAGTGAAAATAATGGATGATACTTTCCAGTTGATGATGCAGGAACTTCAAAAAAATAATCTGGAAGTATTTCCACTAATTCCTTGGCACATTTTTTATATTTATCATTTTTAATGTATTCATATTCTTTTTTGAAATAATCCACTTTATTCATATTACCACCAGTTTTAATTATACCATAACTTAAAAAAAATAACCATATGGTTATTTTTTTAATGATATTTCATCATTTCTAACTTTTCGTCCATAACGTAGTCCTTCTGTTGAATATAATTCAACAGCTTCAACAGCTGGAAAGTTTTCTAAATATGTTTCCAACAGTTCGTCTATAGTTATAAAATTTTCTAGGTTCATATCTTTATTTATTTCATCTTTTTCATAAAATCCTATCATAAAATCTTCCACTCTCTTAGCGTAAGGTCCAATTTTATAAGTGCCATCGTCAAAATAAAATACTATTCTATAGCCTGAACCTAATATTCTAAACCAATCTTCACCATCTACATATTTTAAATCATGACTAGATATTTTCATAAGTACCTCCTAATACAATTATAACATATAAACTATTAATATGAAAAGTATCTATATTTTATTATTTATTTTATTAGTAATTTCATTTTTTAATTTATCATCAAGAATGTTCAATATTTTATTAAAACTAGCATATATTATTAATTTTTTTGCTTCTTCATATGAAATACCCTTACTCATTATATAAAACAGCTTATCTTCATCAATCGTACCTGTTGATACACCATGAGCTCCGCTTACATTTTCTTCATGACACAAAAGCATAGGCAATGATTTAGATTTACACTTATCTGATAGTAATATTACATCCTCATTTTCACATCCTATACTATTAACGCAACCTTCTATAAAGTCAATTGTCCCCTTGAATGTTTTATGTGCATTATCATTTAATACACCATATATTTGCATATTACCATTTGTATTTTTATTTATATTAGCAACATAATAATTCATATCAATTCTATCATTTGTATTACCTACATAAATATTGTTAAAATTATTTAAACTATCATGTCCATTTAGTCTTGAATAATAATTAGAAACTCTAATGTCTCCACCAATATCAATAAAATTAATGTTAATATTAGAATTATCATCTTGTAGATTTTCTATTGCAATAAATGACTTTGAATCATCACTTAATAAATTTAAAATTGATATATTACAAATAGAATTTTTTCCTGCATTTATTACAACAGATGAATTATTGACACTACTACTTTCAGATTTATATTTAATTATAATATTTGATTTTGAATTATCTCTTAAATTTATATTTAATTTACTCGCTAGAAAATTATTTTTTTCACTAAAATCATAATTTATGTAAATTGTATCATCTAAAATATCATTAACATCAATAGTAATATCATTATATTTTTTAGATTCTAATCCTATTTTAGAATTATAATTTTCACTTATTATTTCCGTATATGTCGTACCTTTAATTTTATATTTATTGAAATTAGTTTCACTAATATTCAATTCAAGTTTAATGTTGTTAATCTTAAAATTATTACTAGTCCTTATAGGAGTTTCATTTAATATATATTCCATATTCTTCCTCCTAACCTATGGTTCCTTCTAATTCTAAATTAATAAGTCTATTCATTTCAACGGCATACTCAACTGGAAACACCTTAGAAATAGGTTCAGCAAATCCACGTACAATTAGAGCTTTTGCCTCTTCTTCACCTAATCCTCTACTCATCAAATAGAATATTGCATCATCTGATATTTTTCCAATTTTCGCTTCATGTGAAAAAGTAACATCATCTACTTCAAGTTCATTTACAGGAATTGTATCACTTCTACTTTCACTATCTAGCATTAAAGATTCACATGATAAAGCCAATTTAGATTTGTGTGCATTATTTAAAACTCTTATATAACTTCTAAAAGTACATATACCATTATCTTTTGAAATCGATTTAGAATTAACTATAGTCGATGTATTTTTTGCATTGTGTATTACCTTAATACCTGTATCCAAGTTTTGATTTTTGCCTGCAAAAGAAAGTGCAGTAAACTCACATTTTGCATTATCACCATTTAGGATAGTCATTGGATAAAGCATAGATACTTTTGATCCAAAAGATCCCATTATCCATTCAATCTTTCCATTTTCTTTAACTAAACATTTTTTAGTATTTAGATTCATCATATTTTTTGACCAATTTTCTATGGTAGAAAATCTTAAAAAAGCATTATTTTCAACGAATAATTCTACACACCCGGCATGCAAATTAAGCTCATTATATCCAGGTGCTGAACACCCCTCAATAAATTGAAGTGATGCACCTTCCTCAACAATAATAAGTGTATGTTCAAATTGACCTGCACCTGGTGAATTTAATCTAAAATATGACTGAAGTGGTTCATCTAAGATAATTCCTTTTGGAATATAGACAAAACTACCTCCTGAAAACAAAGCATAATGAAGAGCAATAAATTTATGATCATTAATTGAAACTGCTTTAGTAAAATATTTTTTTACTAAATCTGGATATTCTTTTATGGCAGTGTCAAAATTAGTATATATTACTCCCTTATCCTTTAATTTTTCACTTAGTTTGTGATATATCATTTCAGAATCATACTGTGCACCAACACCTGCGAGTGATTTTTTCTCTGCTTCTGGAATTCCAAGTGCATCAAAAACATTTTTTATATCTTCAGGAACATCATCCCATGTATCACTTTCATTATTTCCAGATTTAACAAAAGTATAAATCTTATCTAAATCAATTTCACTTAAATCAGGACCCCAAGTAGGCATAGGTAATTTATAAAATAAATCAAGTGCCTTTAATCTTATATCAAGTACCCAAGAAGGTTCCCCTTTTTCCTTACTTATTTTCTCAACCACTTCTTTTGTTAAACCTATTTCCTTAGAAACATATTTATCTTTAGTTTTTATATTATATACATTTTTTATATTCTTATCTTCAAATTGACTTACATTAGTTTTCATAAATACCTACTTAATAAATGGTGTGTATCCTTTATCTTCAATTTCATTTGCAAGAGTAATATCACCAGTTTTTATAATCTTACCATTATATAAAATATGTACATAATCTACATCTAAATTTTTTAAAATTCTAGTTGAGTGAGTAATAATAATAACCGCATTATCAGCATTTTTAAATAAATTTATTCCTTTAGATACGATTTTAATTGCATCTACATCTAAACCTGAATCTGTCTCATCTAATATAGCTAATTTTGGATCTAACGTTAATAATTGCAAAATTTCACATTTCTTTTTCTCTCCACCTGAGAATCCAACGTTTAAATCTCTATTTAAATAATTTGTATCTATGTCTAATTTTTTCATATTTTCTTCTACTTTTTTTGAAAAAGAAAATAGATTTATACTTTCAGTTTGAGTCTTAGCAGTTTTGAGAAAATGCGCAACTGAAATACCAGGTATTTCTTCAGGTGTTTGAAAAGACATAAAAATACCTTTTTGCGCTATCTTATCAGTCGATAAATCATTTATTTTCTCACCATCAAATATAATTTCTCCATCAGTTATTTCATATTTAGAATTATTTAATATACTATTTGCAAGTGTTGACTTACCAGATCCATTTGGTCCCATTATTACATGAATTTCACCTTTATTAACATTCAAATCAAGTCCTTTTAATATTTTCTTATTACTATCTTTAACACATGTATTTAAATTTTTAATTTCTAGTAGTTTACTCATTTTTGCCTCCATTAATTAAATCTTTTAATGTAATACTATCAACATAATTATTAATCTGATCATATAATCCCTTCCAAAAATAACACATTTTACAATCGTTTTTGTTAAAACAATTACTATTTTTAGTAAGACATTCAATTGGTGCTAAATTACCCTCACTAACCCTTAAGATATCACCAATAACATATTCTTCTGGCTTCTTTTTCAATTTATATCCACCATTATTACCTCTTTGTACATCCAAATAATTATTTTTATTTAAATTATTTACTATCTTTTCTAGATATTTAAATGATATACCCTCACTATCTGATATTTCTTTAAGCGAAATATATTTTTCATCACTATAATGATTTGCCAAATACATCATTGTAGTAAGTGCATATCTTCCTTTAGTTGACATTTTCACATAAATCACATCCAAATTCATTATACTACTATTTTAGTAGGAATTACAAGATACAAAATAAAAAAACTAGAATATTCTAGTTTTTTTTATTCATAACTAAATCATATTTTTCGTTTGATAATAATAATACTAACTTTCCATTAGAAAAAGTAGATACCACATAACCATATGATACTAAACTATTAAGT
Organism: uncultured Eubacteriales bacterium; assembly: GCA_900320735.1. Classification (GTDB taxonomy): domain Bacteria; phylum Bacillota_I; class Bacilli_A; order RF39; family UBA660; genus CAG-433. The sequence goes on along the minus strand of ONTJ01000002.1, from coordinate 42,871 downwards.
GCTTTATTTATAACATGATCATCAATACCAAGATTGCCAAACTTTCTAAATTCATTCATAATATTTTGAATTGTTATATTATTACTATACACATACGTATTTTTATATAAATACCAATAAATTAGATCCGAAGTAAATCTAACTTTTTCATCAAACATTTCTTCATTAAATTGCTTAACCTTTTTTTTCATATACAACCCTCAAATTTTTAAAAGTAAATTTATTAATCTAATTATACCGATTTATTAAAAAAATGTCAAATAGTTATAAAAAAACTAACTATTTCTAGTTAGTTAATATACTAAGTGGTGCCCCAGAAGGGATTCGAACCCCTGACCGCCGCCTTAGAAGGGCGTTGCTCTATCCAGCTGAGCTACTGAGGCACAGTGTCTTTTTAAAAGACAAATATATTATAAAATATATTTTTATATTTTTCAAGTAAAATTATCTAATTTCTGTATTATTTACACAAAAATTAATTTTACTGACACCATAATTATCTTTTATTGAGTATGAAATACTATATATTACCTCTTCTAATACTTTTTTATTTACTTCATTATCAAATAAATATTCGTTAAAATTTAATGTTATGCTGTCGTTATTAAAATTATAGTTAAGTAGCTTTGCATTATAGTTTAAATAACTCATTAAATCACTATTATAAGACATTTTACTTGTAAGTTCATCAATAATTATTTTTATTTTTTCTTCTGATGAATTTATATATTTTGTAACAGGAATATAATATATATTATCATTATTTTTTGAAACATAATATACTATTACTTTAGTTATATCTTTTAAATTTTCAATATTATACACTTTATTTATCCCAAAATCTCTTTTTAGATATTCATCTAATTCTTTACCCGATTTTGGAAGTTTTTTTAATTCTTCACCATCTATTAATATTTTAACCTTTTTAATATTTTTAATTGATGTAAGTGTATATATAAGTCCCTCTACTATTCTCTCTTCATCCTGGATATTTCCTTTTAGCAATTCATTTGAAAAATTAATAATCAGTATGTCATTTTTTATTTTCTTTGAATTTATTTTTAAATCTGATGGTAAAAATGGTCTAAAACCATTTGGTATTTTATCTATATATCTGCCATCTTCCTTCATAATTTCAATTAATTCATCAATTAAATCCAGCTCATTTTTTGCTGCAACTTCTATAGTGATTTTTGATAAATAATTATTTCTGTCAAGTAAAAAAACATCATGATAGTTTAACCTATGATTTTTAATAACAGTATTTGTAAGTTCATATTCATTTTTCTTAGGAAATAGATAAAATAAGAAAACCACCAATAAAAGCATTGTATATTTACATATCTTTTTAATACTAAATTTTTTGATCATAGTATCACCTAATATATTATATGATTTCAAAAATAAAAAAATGAGATTCCTATAGCGAAATCTCATTTAATTTTAGAAGTTCGACAACTGCTCCACTTCTACCTTTGACACCAAGTTTTTGAATTACATTTGATATATGATTTCTAACTGTTTTTTCACTAATATGAAGGATAGCCGCAATATCTTTAGTAGAATTATTGTTTACTAATAGTTCAAATACTTCTCTTTCTCTTTTTGTAAGTATTCCTTTATCCATTATGTTTCTCCTTTCTAAAAAGAGGTGTATATATAATTACTCATATTATCTTATGTAAAATCATTTTTTTTGTTAAAAAAAATAACTTTTAAAGTTATTTCTCAAATTTTACCGAAATAAACATTTTTTCACTAAACTCTTGTTGAACTAAATTCATTATTTCATTTGCAAGTTTTATGTCATTTTCCTTTTTTAATAATACTACTCTTACTTGATCATCTTTGATCTTAACAAAATTTTCTATTTTATATTTACTAGTAATCTTATTACTTATCTCATCTTCCTTACCCTTTAATTTATTTATACCTTTAAGTTCTTCATATGCATTATTTTTTTCTTCTGTTGTTGATTTAGCATCTGTTAAAATTGTTTGTAATTCCTTTATTTTATTATCTCTTTCTTCTTCCTTTTCCATCTTAAGTGTTGATATTACTTCACTTTCTTTTATTTTTACAATCTCCTTATTACTATTTTTTATTGTGTTACTGGCACTAACCTCAAGTTCACTGGGCATAGTTATGTAGTAAACACTAAGAACCAATATTAAACTAAATAATGTTAAAAGTAATATACTTTGTTTATTAATCATAATCATTTCCTTTCATAAATCTACTAATTAAATATATGAAAAACAATATTTTTTATTACAAAATAAAAATAGTATTTCTACTATTTTCTTGAAACATATTTACCGTCTCTTGTTGATACTACAACAACATCACCTTCATTTATGAAAAGAGGTACTTTGATTTCTAGACCATTTTCTAATGTTGCATCTTTTTGAGCACCTTGTGATGTATTTCCTTTAACTGCATCTGTAGTATATGTTACTGTATAATCAATTTTTTCTGGTAAATTTAAACCAATTAATTCTGACTCAAAATAAACAAGTTCTACATCAAGATTTTCTTTTAAATATTTAATTTCATCTTCAATTTGATTTTCAGAAAGTTCAACTTGTTCATATGTATTCATATCCATAAAATAATATGTATCAGCTGCATTATATAAATATTGCATTGCTTTTTTTGTTATATTGGCTTTTTGAATTTTTATATTTGTATTAAAAGTTTTTTCTAAAGTAGATCCTGTCCTTAAGTTTTTTAATTTAGTCTTCATGAAAGCTGCACCTTTACCTGGTTTAACATGTAAAAATTCAACTATTGAATATAAATTTCCATCAATTATAACAGTCATACCATTTTTAATATCATTAATATCTATTAACATAACTACTCCTCCAATTTACTTATTGTTTCTTTTAAAATTTGCTTACTTTCATCTAGTTTATAAGCTTCTTCTCCAGTAATTTTTACCTTCATTACTCCTTTTATACCATTACTATTAATAACAGATGGCATACCCATATATACACCATTATAAGGAGCACTTACACAAATAACAGCATTTTCATCATTTATAATAGCTTTTGTTATCTTTAGTAAACAAGAACCTACTGCATAACTAGTTTCACCTTTTAAATCGATTATTTTATATGGTAATCTTTTAACTTTATTCTCCATTTGTTTTAAATCAGACTTTAACATAATATCTTCTAAATCAAGTGCACCTACTTTTGCAGATGAACCTGCCATGAAAGCACTATCACCATGTTCACCAAGCATATAAACATGTATATCTCTTGGATTTACATTTAACTTAGTCGATAATAAATAAGAAAGTCTAGCTGTATCTATAGTAGTTCCACTACCTATAACTCTACTAGTTTTAAAATTAGAATATTTTCTTACCATATATGTCATTACATCTACTGGATTAGTAGCAACTAAAAATATACCATCAAAACCAGATGCAACTACTTTTGAAGTTATACTTTTAATAATCTGATTATTTCTAGTCGCAAGTTCCAACCTAGATTCATTTGGTTTTTGATTAACACCTGCGGTTATTACAACAATATTAGCATCACTGCAATCAGTATAACTACCTGCTTTAATTATCATGTTTGAATCTACATATAATGCACAATGACTTAAATCCATTGCTTGCCCTAGTGCTTTCTTGTTATCGACATCTATTAATATTAATTCATCAACTTTTAAATTACTATTCACAAGTGCATAAGCATAAGCCATTCCTACATTACCAGTACCAACCACTGCAATTTTATTCATATTATCACCTAATTATTATTTTTTTTCTTTATGAATTGTATGTTTTTTACATGTTGGGCAATATTTATTTAATTCTAAACGATCTGGTGTATTTGTTTTATTTTTTTCAACAAAATAATTTTCTTTAGAAACACCAAGTTCTGACTTACAAACTGTACATTCAAGTGCTACATAACTTCTAGCTTCTTTTTTCTTTGAATTTGCCATAATATACTCCTCCTCTTTTTTTGCATAATTAATTATAACACATTATTGTAAAATTTCAAATACTTTATTTGATACTCTTGAACTTATTTTATTATTTACTGGTGAAATATATGACGAAGTATTACTATATTTCACATTTGGAGACAAAACTACTATAGAAAACTTAGGATTATCGCTAGGTGCATAACCAACAAATCCCTTTGAAATTGTCTGTTTATCAATTAAACCATCATTATCCGAATCAACAAAGCTTTCAGCCGTTCCTGTTTTGCCAGCAGGTGATAACACATTCCCCATATATCCTCTCCCTAATGTTTTCATCACACTCTCAAATCCAAGTCTTATTCTATCCTTATATTTCTGATTTAAATTAACACTCCCAAGTAAATTAGGCTTAATTTCTTGCTCAATGGCACCTATTTTTTCATTATCCGATTTACTTCTAATTTCTTTTAACAAATGAAGTTTATATTTATTACCATTTGATGCAAGTGTATTAATATAACTAGCAATTTGAACCGGAGTATACGTATCATACTGACCTATTGAAAAATCAAGTAAGTGTGCAGGATTATCACTTTTGCCTTTTAGGCCATAGGATTCTACTGGTAAATCTATGTTAGTTTTTTCACCAAGTCCATATTCTAAAAAAGTATTTCTATATATATTAAATGCATTTTCATTAATATTTAATGTACCATTGTAGTGATAATCGGCTCCTGCAACTTTAATTGCTGTTTTATACTGATATGCATTTGACGAATACGATAAAGCAGCAATATCGTTTAGATAACCAAGTCCTCTAGTCCACGAACATTTAGCAGGTGTATTTCTTATTTTAATACATTCATCTAACATAGTAGTACCAATATCAATGGCACCACTTTTATAGCCAACACTCATAGAAGCACCTTTAATAATAGAACCTGGTGTTACAGGATTAGTAAGTAAAATTGGCGTTGCATCATATGTATAATAAGTATCTCCTTTTTTAGTAAGCTGTCTTGAAGCCATCGCAAGTATTTCTCCGCTATTAGGTTCAACTACTATTACATGTGACCCTGTATAATAAGTAGTATTATAATTATTATTTTTTGCATTTAACACTTCTTCATCTAATATATTTTCTATTTCTTTTTGCATATTTATGTCTATTGTAAGAACTATATCATGACCGCGAGAACCATTTTTAAGTACTGTATACGAATTATCCTTATTTAACTTATACTTTGTCTTTTCACCTTTTAGTAAATCTTCATACTGATATTCTATATATGAAACTCCAACTCTATCATTTAATTTATAACCTCTATTTAAATAAAAATCTTTAAGTTCATATGGTATCCCTGATTTATATGAAGAAATACTTCCTAAAATACTTTTAAATACATCACCATATAAATACTTTCTTTCCCATTCAAGTTTTACATTAATACCTTTTAATTTTGATAAATTTTCAGATATATATGCATATTCTTCTTCACTCGCATGTACTTTGATTATTTTCTCTTCATAATAATAACCTTTATTCATCAAATAATAAATATAAGCAGCTTTTTTATCAATTTCATTTAACGTACTCAATTCCTTATTAGTTATTCTTCCTAATATTATTTTTTCAATATCATTTTGATTAATCTTTCTTTTTTTTAATAGATTCTTCTCACGATTAGTAACTCTTTTATTTAATTTATTTCTGTGAATGTTTAAATAAAATTCTTTTAAATTAATGCGATTAATATTTTTATAATCAAGATCAATAACACCTGCAAGTTTATATGCAAGATCAATTTCATCTTTAATTGTAGTGTTTAATTTTCTTTTATAATATATTGTTTTTACTCCAACATTGTCAACTAGTAAATTATAATTTCGATCATATATTCTTCCTCTTGGAGTTGAAGTAGAATATACTTCATTTATAGTAATGCTATCTAATAATTTGATGTACTTATCTTTATTTAATATCTGGAGATAGAATAATCTCAATGATAATACTATAAATAATATTATCATGAGTAGAACAATTATAATTTGTCTCTTACCATATTTCATATATATTCCTCCATTTTTATTTTGGATCATATATATTTTTATATTACATATATTTTCATAAAGGAGTGAAATTATGAATGAAAAAATACTAGATAAATATATTAATAAACTTACAATTGATCATATTAGAGAATATGCTAGAAGGCAAAATATTTTATTAATAAATAATGAAGATGAAATAATATACAATTATATTAAAGAAAATTATAAGAAACTATATTATGAAAATGATAAAGATTTATTAAATAAATTAAAGTGTATGCTTTCATTTAATACATATGAAAAATTAGAAAAATTATATTTAGAAGCAAAAGAAAAAATTAAGTAAATCTTAATTTTTTTCATTATCAATTATCATCTTTAATTTTTTTACTGTATCTTCAATTTTATTATTCGTAACTACATAATCATATTTAGAAGAAAGCTTAATTTCATCTCTTGCAATCTTTAGTCTGTTATTAATCACTTCTTCACTATCTAAATTGCGATTTTTAATTCTTTTTTCAAGTTCTTCCATGCTAGGTGGTAATACAAATATAAGTATGCTCTCACTTATCTTATTTTTTATTTGAATAGCACCATTTACTTCAATAATTAAAAAAACATCTATTCCTTTTTCTAAATTTTCAAATATCTTCGATTTTGGTGTTCCATAATAATTATCATTATAAACGGCATATTCTAAAAAATCATCTTTTTTTATCCAATCTTCAAATTCTTCTTTAGTTAAAAAATAATAATCCTTACCATCTTTTTCACCATCTCTTGGTTTTCTAGTTGTAGCAGATATACTAAGTATACCTTTATTATTTTTTAAATATTCTCCTACTATAGTATCTTTACCTACACCAGATGGACCCGACACTACAAACAATTTACCTTTTTTCATTTTATTCTCCTTAACTAAATATAATTTTAACAAACAAAAAAAAGAAAAACAACTATTTTGTTGCTTCTTGTTTTTCAACTACATTTTTTCCTTTGTAGAATCCACATTCTGGACATACTCTATGTGATCTAATATCTGCTCCACAATTTGAGCATTTAACTGTTCCATTTGCTTCAATTTTATAATGAGTTCTTCTCATTCTACCTCTTGTTTTAGAAACTTTTCTAAAAGGTACTGCCATAACTATACACTCCTTCCTTATTCATTTAAAAAATCTTTTAATTTTTCTAATCTTGGATCAATATCCTTATTATTTACCTCTTCCTCAGTTATGAATTTCCACCCATCACCTTTTAAATTTTCATATTGAACATTTGGTGAAATAACTTTCAAAGGTACTTCCAATATAATATTTTGCCATATAATTGGAATTAAATCAATAGAATTATTAATAATTTTATTATTTTCTTCTAATTGTGTATACTCATCGTCTTCTCCAATTACCTCATTTATATTAATATTAATATCATATTTTACATCTTCAAGTGAAATACTGCATATTAAAGTAAGTGTACACTTTACATTTAAATTTAGTTCAAAATTACTCTCAAGTGGTTTAATACTACCCTTTATACTTATCTTACTAATATCTCTAATATCAGTATTGTTCAAATAACTTTTATCAATATCTATAATATCATCAATCAATATTTCGTTTGATAAATTTGTTATAAGTTTTGTAAGATTAATAATCATGATATCACTCCAAACACAAAAATTATATATTATTTTTTAAAAAAAATCAATATAAAAAGACTATTAGAATTCTAATAATCTTCATTTATTAATTAACTCTACCATATGGTGTATGTAAACATGTATTATCTGAACCTGAAATTGTAGTACATGATCTTGTTTGACGTGTTCCTGAGCATGAATACTCACCACTTCCAGTAGGAGATATTTGAGAACCAACACATCTTTCACTTGCAGTTGCAGGATACTGTCCATAGTAATAATAATACCCATCACAAGATGAAATTTCACTTGTCCTCCAATTACATGTACCAGCATAAAACCAAGAACTACTACATCTAGTTGTTGATGAACTTGTTCCACAAAGTGGAGATTGTGATTCCAATAACCATATCATATATAAATTTATCGTTTTAGTGTTACTTCCATTTAATTGTTCTAATATCCAATCATTACTTACATTTGAATAAGCACTCCATATACCATAAGTTGAATTATATGTTGTATTCCATCCGTCAAATGAATAACTTCCATTAGTCCAGTCTCCAAAGGCACCACTTGTACCCCATTTAGAAGTTCCATCTGTGTTATACCCAAATCGATTACCAGCTTTTCCATATTCAAATTCTTGGCTAACCACAGCACCATCAGATGTACTTGTATTTCGATTAAACTTAACAGTTAATACTTTAGGTCTCCATTTTACATAAAGTGTTACAGTACAATTACCTGTTTCTATTGTCGAACACAATTGTTTAGCTGTGTAAGCTGTCGATTGATTAAATGTTGTACCAGTACCACTTGAATTTGTATTCCACTCAGAACCAGATATTACATAATTACCTTTTTTAACAAGATTAACATAACTTGGATTATTGTAATTTAATAATCCATCTGATCCAAGTGATTCTCCATAATTTACTGTATGTATTACATTAGATCCATTTTTTGTTATCAAACTATTACTTATAGTATACGAACTAGAATGAGTTGATGCAAAAGAACCACCATTTACATTAAATCTTACATTTACAGTATTTATTTTCCAATTTACTTTTAGTATAGCAGTACAATCACCATTAGCTGCATTACACAAATCATTTGCTTTAATAGAATCAGAACTTTGACTAAAATAGTTTGTTCCATCAGTCCATTCCTTACCGGTATCACCATGATAACCAGTTTTCTTTATATTTATATAATCTGCATTATTATAATTAGCTAAATTTATACCAGTTTGTCCATAATTATATTCTGCAACTATTTGGCTTCCATTTAATGTTACATAGTTTCCACTAACTGAAAGATCACTATTAGTAGAACCTTGCCATGTTCCTCCATTGATATGAAATTTTACTAAAACTTTATTTGCTTCCCATACTGCATATAATGTTATACTTCCAGAAGTTTTTAAGTTTTTAATATTTTGTTTATCAGAATATACAACATTTCCGTTACTTGATGTTGCCCATCCTTTAAATTTATATCCGGTTCTCTTGAATTTATTTTCACTAAGTGCTTTTGTTTCATTATAATTAACTGACATATCACTCATTGATCCAGTAGCACTTGATGAATTTTTATTAAATTTTATTGTATATGAATTTACTTTCCATTTTGCATATAAATTAACTATATTATTTTGCGTAGTAGTTAAATTTTTAACAGATTGTTTATCAGCATAATTTGTTCCACTACCATTTGAATTAGTATTCCATCCATTAAATGTATAACCGGTTTTTTCATATGCATTAGCAGTTAAATTCTTTTCTTTTCCGTAAGTCATTGATAGATTTGACATAGAACCACTAGTAGATGTATTTCCATTAAATTTAATAGTATATGGATTTCCCTTCCAATTTACCATGAGTGTTGCAGTGCAAGCATTTTCCGATGCATCACACAAATCATTAGCATTTGTAGAAGTATCATTTTGATTAAAGAAATAATATTTAGTACCTACTTTGATAACCCATTCCTTACCATCTTCAGCATGGTAACCAGTTCGTTTTATATTAATATAATTTGGATCATTGTAGTTAGGTAAATCTATACCAGTTTGCCCATATTCATAAGTAGTGAAATTTTGTTTACCATTTAGTGTAACAATATAACCATCTAATGCTAAATTAGTATTTGTAGATTCTAATACTGCATCGGCACTATTTGTAGAGAATCTAGCATATACCTTTCTACCATGTTCCCATTGTGCATATAAATTAACTATACCATTTGCATCTACATATGATGACAAATCTGAAACGGTTTGTTCATTTGAAAATTCTCGACCGGAACCATCACTATTTAAATTCCAATTTACAAATGCATACCCACTTCTAGTAAATGCATTAGCAGTTAATTTAGTATTAACTCCACTCGTTGTTTGAAGGTCTATCATTTCACCAATAGCGTCATTTGTATTTTTATTAAATCTAATTGTATATGGTTCTCCAGTATTAACTTCTTCCCAATGTGCAAAATACTCAAGATTCCCAGTTGTATTAGGTATATCATCTACTGATTCTAACTTATCACCACCAAGTGCTTGTGTATACCAACCAATAAAATTATAACCAGGATATACAGGCTCTGATGGAAAAGCTGTCAATCTTGAAGTACCTTTTTTAACAAATGTTCTTTTTTCTGGTGTACCACCATTTCCATAGAATGTTATTGTTTTAGAATGTGCATTTTTATTTTGATAAATTATATCTATATTATCATCAATATCATAAACAGTAACATATATTCTTACAATGTAATAATCATGTTGTTCTTCACCCTCAATTACATCATATATTTTTCCATTATGTTGCCTAAAACTAATATTTTCAGGTAATGCATAAACAACATTATCATATATTATCGAATTTTCCGAATCCTTAATTATTAGCTTCTTATCAATATCGATAAAGGTTATTGTTTTTGTACTTTCATCATTGGTTAAACCACTAAACTCATTGCTTGTAAAAATTTTATCTACATCTTTGTATACATTATCTAGTAGTGTAGACTCGTATGTTGTATATTCTTGAAGTGTAACAAGTTCATTATTTTTAGTACTAATCGAAATAATTGTTCTAAGTAAATAAACCATTACAATCATGATAAGTATAAAACTTACAAGTACTTCAACTAATGTAAATCCTCTTTTATTTTTCATTTTCAACTCCTACTTGCTACAATCTGCACCTAAAGTAGCATAACTATAATCAAATAATTTTGCATCAGCATTTTTTTCTTTAAATATAAGTAAGTATCTATATTTGCATGCTTGATCGCTTGAATCAATTTCTTTTAGTTCTTTCTTGACACTATATGGTATTTTTTCTCTTAAAATTAATTCATCTATTTTGTCATATTTTAAAAAGTATAATCTATGTACATTTATATTATTTAAAAATTCAGGCCCATCCGAAGTAATATTCAAATAATCACGACTTGTATTTTGCAAATCATCATCGAATTCTATTTCATTATCAAGATAATATTTTCTAACCTCTTTTAAAATATACATGCCATATGACGTGTTATTTTTAGTAATTTCATTATTTTGTCTTATTAAATTTTTTACAATAATTGCATATACTATTGTAATTATTGTAGCAACTACTGTAATAGCAATTATAGATTCTGTAAGTAAATAACCCTTTTTAGATTTTAACATTTTATTACACCTTACCCTTGATATTATTACAAAAATATTATATAATAATTTTAGAAAAAATACTAGAGTATAATCGTATTTTTTATAAAAAGGAATAAATGAGGTTGAAAATATGCTAAAAACATTTGAATTTGAAAAACTTCCAATTGTTGAAATAGTTAATGAAATTATCATAGACGCAACTAAAAATAGAGCAAGTGATATCCATTTCGACCCATCTGAGCAAAATTTAAAAGTAAGAATAAGAATTGATGGCTCATTAATAGATTATTGTATAATACCAAATGAATACAAAAGAAACTTAGTAACAAGAGTCAAAATAATTTCTGGTATGAATATTACCGAAAATAGATTACCTCAAGATGGTGCAATTAAAACCTCATTAAATGGGGTTCCTTTAGATATGCGTGTATCTTCTCTTCCTACAAACGGTGGAGAAAAAATAGTTATTCGTATATTAGATTACTCTATGAGTATTCAAGGACTTGAAAAATTAGGATTCACTAAAGAAAATTATGAAAAAATAATTAAAATGATTAGTTTACCAAACGGCATAATACTTACAACTGGTGCAACTGGTACTGGTAAATCAACAACAGTTTATTCCATTTTACAAAGATTAAATAAAGAAGAATCGAATATTATAACTGTTGAAGATCCAGTTGAAATGGATTTACCTGGAATTAACCAAGTACAAGTTAGTAGTGAAATTGGACTTACATTTGCTAATGTACTTAGATCTATATTAAGACAAGACCCAGATATAATTATGATCGGTGAAATTCGTGATGATGAAACTGCAAGAATTGCAGTTAGAGCATCTGTAACTGGGCACTTAGTATTATCTACACTACACACAAACGACTCACTTAATACTATTGAAAGACTTCTTGATATGGATGTTGAAAGATATTTACTTGCGGCTTCTCTATCTGGAATTATATCACAAAAACTTGCTAAGAAATTATGTCCATATTGTAGAAAAAAAATACAAACCAACCAATATCAAAAGCATTTATTCAAAAAAAATCTAGGTATTGATTTAAATGAAATATATATTGCTGGAGATGGATGTGAACACTGTATGAATGGTTATAGTGGTCGTATTGCAATTCACGAAGTACTAGCAATAAATGAAGATATTAGAGATGCAATATCAAATAGCATGAAAAAAGATGAATTAAGACAATTGGTATATAAATCTGGAGTTAAGACACTACTTCAAGATGGTTTAATAAAAGTATCAACTGGCCTTACTACTTTTGAAGAAATAATAAAACTAATTGAATTAGATGTTGAAGATATAGTTATTGAAAAAAATACTGAAACTAACGAAGAGCAAATTCAAGAGTAAAAAAAAGACACAATTGTGTCTTTTTTTATTTTAATAATTCTAATATCATATTAAAGTCTACTTTACTCAATAATAATATAAGTGACGCTAGAGCTAAGTAAGGCCCAAATGGAAGCATATGTTCATTTTTTCTGTATACATTTAATATTGATAATGGAAGTGCCAAAAATGCTCCTAAAAATATCACTACTACAGATAACTTCCATCCAAGAACTAATCCGATGAAAGCCATCATTTTTATATCTCCCCCACCCATTGAATCTTTCTTGAAAATTAAATTGCCAAATGCTCTTATTAAATACATTATTATAAAAATAATTAATGCATCCTTCAGCATAAATATTATTTCATAACCAAAATCCATAAATGAAGTTATCATTTCGATCTTATATAAGATACATAATTTTAAGATAATCAATACTACAGATGAAAATACTAATACTTCATCTGGGATTATCATGTATTTAAAATCACTAATCATTATTATTACCATAGCAGATGAAAATACTATGCTATATATTATATTTAATAATTCTGGATACATGTCTTTATACGATAAATAACATAGTACAAATAAAATTCCAGTTAATATCTCAAATATTGGATAAAATATTGATATCTTACTCTTACAGTGTTTACATCTACCACCTTGAATAATATACGATAATACTGGAATTAATTCCAATTTTCCTAATTTATGATTACATTTTGGACAATGTGAAGAAGGAAAAATTATAGACATATTATTAGGTAATCTATATCCAACTACATTGAAGAATGAACCAAAACATAAACCTATTATAAATATAAATATACTATAAATTAATACGTCCATACATACTCCTTCTACATTATATTGTTATACATACTAAACATTGGTATTATTACTGCTAATAATATACCACCAACAACAACAGCCAAGAATATAATTAATATTGGTTCTACCATAGCTTTTATCCTTGATATTGCATTAAAGTGTTCTTCTTGATAATAATCAGAAACTTTTTCCATCATAGTTGCAAGTTGCCCTGTCTTTTCACCTGTTACTATCATTTGATATGCTATATCTGGGAAAGCCCATTGTTCATTAAAAGCCTCAGATAGTGCTTCACCTCTAGATAAGCAATCAACAGCATCATATATTATACCTTTATAAATTTCATTATCTGTGATTCTACTTAATATATCCATACTATCTGTAATAAATATATTATTACTTAGTAATGTTGAAAATGTTTTTGTAAACATTGTAACTTCATTATAAATTATTATTTGACCGAATACAGGTATATGCATTAATATATTTTGTACTCTTGCTTTAAATAATACATTTCTAGTATATAACAATATAAACATTACTATAACTACAATTGTTATTAATGATATCATCAATATATTATTTCTAATAAATGTACTCACGGATATTAACACCTGAGTTATTTTTGGTAATTCAGCATCTATTGCATCATATATACTTACAAATTGTGGAATTACTTTTATCATTATAAACATAACTATACCAACTGCAAATATTAATACAAATATAGGATACATCATGGCATTTACCATTTCTTTTCTAGATTTTTCTATTGCTCTATAATATTCTACTTGTTCATCTAAAACTTCAGGTAAGTTTCCTGTCATTTCAGCTGTTTTTATCATGTTAATAAGTAATTTAGGAAATACATTATTTCCACATCTATACATGGCATCTGAAAGTGTTGAACCCATTGTAAGTTCATATACAACCGATTTCCATATTGTTTGCTCAGTTCTTGATTTAGATTGATTAGTTAGTAACTTTATCGAATCTACAATTGGTATACCCGCTTTTAGATATGTAGACAATTGTGTTAAATAAAATACTAACACTGATTTTTTCATTGGTCTATTTAAACCAATATCAGTATTAAATATATTTGCCTTAGCCTTAGCAGTAATCTCATATACTTCATATCCCTCACTAAGTAAATATGAATGTACATCTAGTTTTGAATATCCTTGAAATTCGCCTTTTTCTATTTTTCCTTTAGGATTTTTACCAACATACCTAAATATCATTTTTTCACTGCTTCTCTTAGCATCAGCAGCAGTTATATCCATACTAAGAATTTTTCTTTTTTGATCTAATTTTTGTTGTCTTCTTCTTGAAAAAACATTTCTACTAAGTAATTGTTTGAATAAGTTTTTATGTTCTTTCTTTTCTTCTTCTTTTTGTCTTAGTTTTTCTCTTCTTACTTTTTCTTTTGCTAACCTATGTTGTTCACGTTTTTCTTGTCTCGTTAATTCGTGTTCTTTTTTTTGTTCTTTAGTAGTACCACGGCCAAATTTTAATTCATCATTTTGATTTTTAAGATATTCGACAGCTTGTTTCTTCTCTTTATCAATCTCAGCTTGTCTTTGTGCTTCTTTTTCTCTTCTAATTTTTTCCTTTTCAGGAGATTCTTTAAGCAATATTTTTATGACATAATAGAACGCCAAATTTGCATACTTAAATAAATTAAAAGGAAGTGTTATAATAAAAATAAAACCATCATATAAGCTAGTTAGTATTTTCTTCACTCTAATCACCTACCACCTATTCTATATCAATTATAGCATACTAATTAGTTTTTTTAAACATTTTTTTATATAATCATATAATATTTTAGGAGGTATTTACATGTTTCCAAATCAATTTTACTCACCAAGCAAAGCCACTATACCAGCAATAAAAAAATCCATTAATTGGGGTAGTCTTCTAAACAATACGCAAAAAACATTAAACATAGTAAATCAAGCAATACCAATTGTATATCAAATAAAACCTATAGTTAATAATGCTAGAACAATGCTTAAAGTGGCAAATGAATTTAGTAAAACAAATAAAACAAGTAACACTAGTGATATTCCAAAGAACAATACAACCACAAAAGATAATAATGGACCTAATTTTTTTATATAAAAAAAGACCTTGTGTCTTTTATTTTTTTGCAAGTTCTTCTTTTATTATCTTAATTAATTTTTTATGATGCATTCTACTTAAAATATTATCACTTGGTAATTGTAGTAATAAATTTTCGTATTTTAATAATTTTTTTTCATAGTAGTCATAAAATATTTCATCTTTATTTTCCATAAGCCTTGGCCCAAAATATATTTGATTATAATCATATTTTTCTCTTCCTCTTATAAATTCAATAATAGTATATATAATATCATTATCCTCAACAAGCTTCTCATTTGATATTTTAAATCCAAGTTTTATGATATTTTTTCTTAATTTAACAACATCAGTATTTGACTGAATAACAATTTTTTTCACATTTTCTAATTTTGTAGGATTATCTAATATTTTTTTAATAGTATAAAATCCCATCCCAGATATTACTATTGTATCAAATTCATTTGAAGCAGCTACATCTAGTCCATCACCTAATCTTAGATCAATTTCATCTGTTAATTCATGTTTTTCAATATTTTTATTTGCAGCGTTTATGGCACCTACTTGTATATCAGATGCGATTATTTTTATATTTGGCATTGTTTCTTTCAAATATATATCTAAAAGAGCATGATCACAGCCAACATCTATTATTTTATCTTCTTCAGAAATAAAATTTGCTATTTCTTTTAATCTTTTTGATATTCTCATATTAATCCACCAAATAATCCTTTAATTTTTTACTTCTAGATGGATGACGAAGTTTTCTAAGTGCTTTTGCTTCAATTTGTCTAATTCTTTCTCTTGTAACTCCAAATATAGTACCTACTTCCTCTAGAGTTCTACAAGTACCATCAATCAAACCAAATCTAAGTTTAATAACTTGTTCTTCTCTTTCAGTAAGTGTTAATAATAATTCTGAAATTTCATCTTTCAACACTTCATTAATTGCATATTCTTCTGGACTTAATGAAGATTTATCTTCAACAAAATCTCCTAAGTGAGAATCTTCTTCTTCACCAATTGGAGTTTCTAGTGACAATGGATCAAGAGATATTTTTATAATTTCTCTTATCTTATCTTCAGGCATTCCAAGTGCTTTACTTAATTCTTCATCTGTTGGTTCTCTATCAAGTTCAAGTGTCATTTGTCTTTGAACTCTTTTTAATTTATTTATTGTTTCAACCATGTGAACTGGTACTCTTATTGTCTTAGCTTGATCTGCGATTGCTCTTGTTATAGCTTGTCTAATCCACCAAGTCGCATATGTAGAAAATTTATATCCTTTTGACGAATCAAATTTATCTACTGCTTTCATAAGGCCAATATTTCCTTCTTGTATTAAATCTAAGAAAGATAAATTTCTACCAACATATCTTTTTGCAATTGAAACTACTAAACGCAAATTAGATTCAGCAAGTTTAGCTTTTGCTGCTTCGTCACCTTCCTCAATTTTCTTAGAAAGTTCTAATTCCTCATCAAGTGATAATAGTGATATCTTACCAATTTCTTTTAAGTACATTCTAACAGGATCATTTATACTTAGATTTTTTGGTAATGTTAAATCTTCATTTAATAAATCATCAACTGATTCACCGCCATCTTGATTTCCTTCATCATCCATTTCAGAATCCGCAACTACATCAATGCTATTTTCATTTAAAAAATTATATAAATTATCTAAACTTTCTGCATCCATCTCTAATCCTTTTAGAGCATCCGCAAGTTGTTCAAATGTTAAATATCCATTTTTCTTTCCTAATTTTAATAAATCTTCTTTTCTTTCATCAAAAGTTTTTATTTCATTCATATTACTTACTCTCCTTCATCTTAAGTTCAACTATTTTTTGAGCTATTTCTTTTCTTTTTATTATATTGGTTTCATTTTTTAATTCATTAGTCAATTTCATTATTTGATTTGTATATTGATATTCTCTTATTGTATCAAAATAATCATCAAGTGAATCATTTGAATTCTTCACATCTAATTCATCAATTTCTATAATTAAATTTATCAAATCTTTTTTATCAGATATATACGTTATAAAATCATTTATATTAAAGCCATTAAATTTTTTATAAAATAATACAATGTCATTAGCAAGCATCCTATCTTTATCATCTGGTAAATAAGATAGATTATTAAAATAATTAATTATTGCTTCATTACTATGAATCATACTATATATTATAAATTTTGAAGCTTTTTCATATTTTGTCATTTTTATTTCTTTCTTATTCATTTTTACATCATTAGTATCTTTAAATTTTATTTTTGAAACTATTATTGATTTATCTACATTTGTCAATTTAGATAATTTATTTATTTCAAGATCTCTAATGATATCATCATCTATTTTTTCAATCTCTGGTATAACCAAATTTATATATTGAGATACTTTCTTACTATCATTAAAATCCATATTTTTTTTAAAATCTGATATTTTATATTCATACATATTTATTGGATGGGTTAAATGATATTCCATTTTTTCTTTTCCATATTTTAATATATATTCATCAGGATCTAAATTATCTTCTAATCTTACAATTTTTATATTATCTTGATCATACGAAAAATTATCAATATATGATTTAGTTGCTTTATTTCCAGCTTCATCACCATCAAACATTAAAATTATATTAGGTGCAAGTTTTTCAATAAGAGAAGCTTGATTTTTAGTAACCGCAGTTCCCATCGTAGCAACTACATTTCTTATTCCTATAGTACTAAGTCTAATGACATCCATAAACCCTTCAACCACTATTATTTGTTTTTCTTTTCTGGCATATGTTTTTGCACTAACGTAGTTATATAGTAACTCACCTTTTTTAAATATTTTTGTTTCTTTCGTATTTATATATTTACTTTCACTTGAATTGTCATAAATTCTTCCAGAAAAGCCAACTACATCACCATCTAAATTAGAAAGAGGAAACATTATCCTATTTTTATATAAATCATAGACATGGTTACCATTTTTCACGCCTACAGCAGATTCAACTATCTCATTATCATCAAACCCTTTGCTTTTTAAAATATTATATAATTCCGTATCTGAAAGTGATAATCCAATATTAAATTCTTTTATAACTTCATCAGTTATCTTTCTATCACTCAAATATTTTTTAGCAACTTTACCATATGCAGTATTCAAATTATTTTGATAAAACTTACATGCAATATCATATATATCATATAATCTATTATTCTTATTTTGGATATTTTTATTTTTTACTATATTGATGTTTAAGTCAACTCCAACTTTGTCTGCAACAATCTTAACAGCCTCCATAAAAGAAACTTTTTCATATTCCATAACAAAATTAAACACATTACCTGAATTACCACATACAAAGCACTTATATATTTGTTTATCAGAAGAGACACTCATCGATGGATTATGATCATCGTGAAATGGGCAAACACCAAAATAATTCTTGCCCT
Source organism: uncultured Eubacteriales bacterium (assembly GCA_900320735.1). GTDB lineage: Bacteria > Bacillota_I > Bacilli_A > RF39 > UBA660 > CAG-433. Next base: position 23,810 of record ONTJ01000002.1, on the reverse strand, counting down.
TTTGTGTAAGTGGAACATAATCTCTAATTATATCTACAATATTTGTCTTTCTCTGTAAACTTATAATTTCCTCATAAGATAAATTATTTGGCATAAAAAACCACTTCCAATATATATATTCGCTGTAAACAAAACAAATTCCCCTAAAATATTAAAAAAAGTATCATTTTTGACACTTTTTTTACATTTTTACACTAAATTTAAAAATATAATGACTAATCTATATTATTATTTTAAATCATCTTTATTTACAACTTCAATTGTATCAGATAGTTTTTCTTCAATATCTTTTTCTTTTTTCTTAAATAACTTGTTTAATATTTCTTTTTTGCATAAGAAGTATCCTAACACTATCCCAAGTGTGAAAGTTAAAAATAAGCATACTGAGAATATAATCCATTCTTTTTTAGAAGTTGAATCTGGACAAGTTTGAACTATCTTCTTTTCTTCTTTTTCTCTTGTAACTACAAGAGTATATGTATCTTTATTTTCCTCATCTTCAGAAATTACTACGACTTTAATTAAGTTTCTACCAACTTTTAATTTGTTACTACTACCTTCCATTTGAACAGTTGCTTTTTCATTTTCAGGTTCAGCTAATATTACTAACTTTGTAGTTTTATATGGAACAGTTAAAGTATATTTTTTTAATTCATTTGAAAAATCTATATCATAGTTTTTAATTTCTAATTTTTTTAACTTAGTATTTGCTTTTAGTAGTTCTTCTTCTGTAGGTGTTATTTTTAATTTTACCTTTATTAAATAATTCTTAACTGTCTTACCATCTTCTGCAGTTACTGATATTTTTATATCATTATCACCTTTTTGTAAATTTTTATAATTATCTGATATCAATATTTTTGAATTTGGATTGGAAGCTACTGCATTAACAGTTATCTCAGTTATATCTGTTATTGTTGTTTGATACTCAAATACATTCTTATCAAATTTTGGTGTTATTGTTGCATTTGGTATTTTAAGTGACGATAGTGTTGCATCGGACGATAATGCTGAAACTTTTACCATTGTATTATTTGATGCATCACATGTTCCTATAAGTGTATCACATGTTACATTATTAATTGCGAATGTTGCATCGCCTGCCGAAGCATTTCCTTTTGCAGTAAATACTATTGTAGCTACTGTGATATCAGAATCTAATAATTTCTTACCAGTTATTGTTATTGGATTTGCAACTCCTATATCTGAATAGCCATGATCATCTTTTGTTTTTATATCAAACTTTGATGAATCATAAGATAAATCAAGTTTATAATTTTCTTTTATTGAAGCTCCACTAGTTATTGATGATTTGATATGTACTGTTACGTCCGAACCAGGTTTAACAGTATCTACTGATCTTTCTACTTTAAAAGATGAAGCATATGCATTTTTTGGTATTAATAATATCATTAAAAAACTAACAAATATAAAATTTAAAAACCCTTTTTTCATTCTTTTTCCTTCTTTCTTATATCAACGATTTACGTTTATAAATTCCTATATTATCGTCCACATATATATTAATTAAAGCTTCTTTTTTTATTTTTATAAAACATAAACCATTTACTATAACATCTTCATCAGGATTTACTTTAAGTGATGTCTTTTTTAAATCCCTGCATCTCAAATTTGTCATAGTATTTATTCTACTTACAATTATATCATTCGACAAATAAAATGTAAAACTATTTTTTTCACCCTTTACATACTCTATACGAAGCATATTGTTAACTAATAAAGTCTTACCTTCACATATTTGATATGTTATTGGTTTTATTCTTTTATTTGGCATTATTCTCTTAAGTATCTTTGAATCTACAAAATTTGAAATATTATCTTTTTCAATAAAACCAGGTGTATCTATTAAAGTTAAATCTTTATTTATTTTTATCTCATTTGTATTTATTGTCGTTGATGGTAAAATACTAGTTGTTATATTTATCTCATTGTCACTGTAATTCTTAATAAATTTGTTTATGAGTGTACTCTTTCCTGAATTTGTATTTCCACATATATATACATTATTAGATGTTTTGTTTGAAATTATTTTTTCATAAAGTAAATTTATATTATATGATTTCTTACTACTTACTACTACAAAATCTATAATATTATTATTAAAGTCATATTGTTTTATGTTTTCAATTATCTTTTTCTCTTTTACATGTTTTGGCATTATATCAAATTTAGTTATGACTAAAATAATCTTATTATTAATATATTGATTTATCATCTTAATAGATTCATTTATATTAAATATATCTACTAAAAATAATACTAAGTCATCAGTTTTATTAATATTTTTATATATTTCAATATATTCACTACCATCTGTTTTTATACTTTTATAGTCATTATAATTTATTATTCTAAAACACCTTTCACAGTAATCAGACTCATCAATTTTTTCTTCTTTTATATAACCTACTTTTTCTTTATCTGTGGTTTGAAGAGTCGCACCACATCCAATACATTTCTTATTCATAATTTCTTCCTTTGCTTTTATAAATTATACTTATATTTCAAATTATTTCAATATATATGTTTCGTTTGCTTCATTTCTAGTCATTAATTTATCATATTTTTCATTATTAATAAATTTTTTATTTAAAAATATTGTTTTTTCAATATATATGATTGATATCATATAAAATAAACTAAAGAAAGCTAGTATTACGGGTATAAGCATATTTGATGATAATAATCTATTTACAATATTAGAAAGAGAATAATTATATGAAAAATGTAAAAATGTTGGTAGTAATAAAGCACACAATAAATATATAAATCTTCTTTTACTACCCCAAGTAAATTTTTCTCTACCTATATAGTAGCCCATAACACTTCCACATATCAAATGTATCGGTACTGTTGTTATGCTTCTAAGTATTGCAAGAGATTTCATTGATTCTATATTTGGTTCATTAAATACATATATTAAAGATTCTAAAGCAGCAAAAGAAAGAGCAATTATGGATGAATATACAAATCCATCATAGATATCATTAAAATATTTAGTTTTAGAAATTATCAAATATAAAAATACTAATTTAGAATATTCTTCTACTAAAGCAAGCGCAACTATTTTTACTATATTTTGTATATTATAATTAAATAACCCAGTTGATATTATATCTAAATTAGGAAGTAATACTTGTCCTAATATTAATGATAAACTTATTGTAAATATACTAGAAAATAGACATAATAAAATCATACGAACTGGTTCTTTTGATTTTCTATCCGAATAAAGTATAAAAAAAGTAAATACAATTGTTGTTACTAATGATAATACTATAACTATAATATAATTTAATAAATTCATATTTATCCTCCATAATAAAACTCTTATATCATAATAATTATAACATAAGAGTTTTTAATTTATAATTATTTAATTAAACGCTTTACATTATTTAATGCATTTTTTTCTATTCGTGAAACCTGTGCTTGACTGATTCCAAGTTCATCACTTATTTCCATTTGAGTTTTTCCAATAAGATATCTCTGGTATATTATAAATCGTTCTTTCAATTTCAATTTTTCTATTGCGGATTTTAGCATTATTCTATTATTCCAATTTGAATTTTCTTCATTTGGATTTTTTATTTGATCAAATAAATATATTATTTCACCACCATCATCATATATTGGTTCAAATATACTAATAGTCTGTTTAGTAGCTTCAAGTGAACAAATAATATCTAATTCATCTACTCCTATTATCTTTGATAGTTCCTCAATCGTAGCTTCTCTACCATATTCAATCATATATTGTTCTTTTGCTTTTAATGTTTTGTATGCAATATCTTTAACACTTCTAGATATTCTTATCATACTATCATCCCTAAGATGTCTTTTAACTTCGCCAACAATCATTGGAACTGCATATGTAGAAAATTTAACATTATAAGATAAATCAAAATTATCTATTGCCTTAATTAATCCTATACATCCTATCTGAAATAAATCATCCATATTATCACATCTATTAATAAATTTTTTTAAAATACTCAATACAAGTTTTAAATTACCATTAATAAGTTCATCTCTTGCTTTTGAATCATTATTTTTCATTTTATTAAATAATTCAATTTGTTCTTCATTCGTTAACACTTTTAAACTACTAGTCTTAATTCCTGTTATTTCTACTTTATTCTTTGCCATTTTTTCACCTTCAACATACTTTTGTGTTTAAAATGGCAATTTATTCAAATATAAAATAAAAAACGCAATTAACTGCGTTTTATTCTGTTCTAAGAGATTGCACTGGATCTTTCTTAGATGCTAGATTAGATGGTATTGCCCCTCCTACTAAAGTCAATATAATACTAATTATAATTAGCATAATAGAATATTTTATATTCATAATTGCAATGTTATCTAAACCTGTCAATTTAAATAATATATTATTAATAGGTATCAATAAAAGTCTAGATATAAGTATTCCCAAAATACCAGAAAACAATCCAATAATAAATGTTTCAGCATTAAATACCCTTCTAATATCTTTCTTTCTAGCACCCAAACTGCGTAATATTCCAATTTCCTTTGTTCTTTCTAAAACAGATATATAAGTAATTATACCTATCATTATGGATGATACAATAAGAGATATTGAAGAAAAAGCAACTAATACACTTGTTATTCCACTCATTATACCACCTGATATATTAGTTATTAACTGTGCTTGATCCAAATATGAAATCTTGTTATCTTCCTTTTTTCCTCTATTATAATTTTCGATATATTTGACTATCTTATCTTTAGAATCAAAATTTTTAGGATATATATAAATCGATTTAGGATTTGATATGTCACCTAAATAATCTAACAACTGTCTTTTTTCATCACTTGATAATTTAGTACCTGTCAAAATATTATATTCAGAATCTTTTTGCTTTCTAACTATATTGGAATTACTATTTTTGCTTATTACGTGATCTATTAATTCATTCTTATAATATATATTGCAAGAAGAATTAATTAAATTTTCTTTTTCTTTTTTTGCTCTAATTATACCTACTACTTTAAGTGTTATATTATTTGAACTATTATACATATTTTCATCGATTTTATTTATCACAAAATTACCATTATATTCTTTATATAATTCATCATTATTTACTACTTTTATTTCTTTATCAATTACTTGATCAAATGATACCACATTATCTTTTATATTAAGTATTTTTTTAATATTCTCATCAATACTATTTGATTTATCTATTTCTAAGAGTAATTCATTATATGAAGTTGGTAATTTTCCATATAGTAAATCATAATAATTAGTTATTATTTCACTTACTTTCTTATCATTAAAATTTCTTATCGGTAATGGTTTAAATAATTCTAAAGAATCTATCATATAATAACCATCATCACTATTTTGAATTAGATTTAATTTCAAACTATGATTAAATCCTAAACTTGACATATAATTAGGATTCATATTTTTGATATAGGAAACAAACTCATTTGATATATTATTATATTTACTTTCTTTTTTTTCTGTTACATTTATGATGTTTTTATCACTATATAATTTTTTATTTTTATATTTATTCGAGGAAATAATTTCATTCTTTATTTCCTCTACGTTTTGTTTTTGATGCGTTATCATAATCGGCATAACATCAGAAGTATTTCTCTCAAATTTCTCTATTTGTTTTGAAAAACCATTAGATAAAGCCAGTATTAGTGATATTCCGATTATACCAATGGATGAAGCAAAAGACATTAATAATGTTCTACCTTTTTTAGTTTTAATATTATTTAATGATAAATTTAATGCGGTTAAAAATTTCATCTTAGTTTTATTTAGTACATATTTTTTATCAATTTCTTCGACAGTATTTTTTTGTGTATCACCTATAACTTTGCCATCCTTCATATTTATAATTCTATCTGAATACTCTTTTGCAAGTTCTTCATTATGAGTTACCATAATTACTAATTTATCTTTTGATATATCCTTTATCAATTTCATTATTTGTGTGCTTGTAGATGAATCAAGCGCTCCTGTCGGTTCATCTGCAAGTATTATTTCTGGATTATTTGAAAGTGCCCTTGCAATTGCTACTCTTTGCATTTGACCACCCGATAATTGATTTGGTTTTTTATGTCTATGTTCCTTTAGATTCACTTTTTCTAACAATTCAAGTGCTATTTTTCTTCTTTTTCTTTTTTTAAGTCCAGATAATGTCATACCCATCTCAACATTGGAAAGTATGTCAATGTGAGTAATTAAATTATAATTTTGAAAAATAAAACCTATAGATTTATTTCTATAACTATCGAAATCTTTGTTTTTAAATTTTTTAGTTGACTTACCCTTGATTATCAAATCACCACTATCATACCTATCAAGTCCCCCAATTATATTTAATAAAGTCGTTTTACCAGAACCAGATGGACCTAATATTGATACAAATTCATTTTCATTAAACGATAAATTTATATTATCAAGTGCTTGTTGATTAAAATCACCTGTTTTATAATTTTTGCAAATATTAACTAATTTTAACATAATCATTTTCCTTTCATAAAATATATACGTTATAAATAAAATAAATTCCCCTAAAAAAGAAAAATAATTAATTTTTTATTAAATTAATTATAAAACTTTCTACTTCTCTTGCCTTACTTATACCCTTTGAAATTTTATTATACTTATAATTCCAATAAGACATCTTATCTAACATAAATAATTTATTATTCATTCTAAATTCTTCTATCTTATTTTCTGAAACTGAAGAAATAGCACGCGCTAATCTATCTAAATCTATATTGTTTAAATTATATTGCAAAATAGATTTTGTTATTTTTTCTATATCATATTTATTTATAATATCAAATATTAAATCATCATATAATAAATTTATATTTTTAATTTTATTATTTATTTCATCTATCTTATTATTATATTCATCTTCTTTAATAATATTTTGACTAAATTTATAGTCCAACTCATTTTTATCTGCAGTTATTTGAACTTTTTTTATATCTCTCTCAGAAGCAAGTGAATATATATCTTTTTTAGTACCATCTATATTATATTCTATTTCTAATATACTATATTTACTAATTATATTTCTATTATCATATATATAATCCTTTATAAAATCATTAATATAATCTCTATATAATTCGTCAAATATTTCTTTTTCAATATCACTATTCTTCAATCGGATCACTTTCACTTTCAAATTCTTTTAACTTATTTTTTGCTTCTTCTTTAAGTCTAATAATAATTTCTTCTTTAATATTTTTTTCCATTATTTCGTCAAATATTTTTTCTTTTACTTTATCTAATTCTTCTTTAGAAATCATTTTATCACCTCACCATCTAATTCACATATTTTCATGAAATTAGTATAATCTACCTGTGTCATTGGAAAACTTCCAGTAATAACAATCTTTTCACTATTTTCTAATTTTAATATTTTCTTAGTTGTTTGTACTGATATGTTAATTATTTCATCAGTAGTATCCATCATTGGAACTTTTACAGGAATTATTCCATAATTGATTGAGAGCGACGATACTGTCTTTTCATCAGGAGATATTGCAATTACTTGTGAGCATGGTCTAAAATGGCTTATTTTTTTTGCTGTTTTACCAGATATAGTGGAACACACAATTGCGGATGCACCAACTCTATTTGCGCAGTCTACTGCACTATAACATATTGCATCACTAATTGTTATCTTAGCATCTCTATTGAAATTTAAAAGTAAATCATTATAATCTATTTCTTTTTCTATTTCATCAATTACTTTATTTGATACTAATACAGATTCTATAGGATATTTACCTATTGCAGTCTCACTAGACAACATTATTGCATCCGTACCATCAATCACAGCATTGGCAATATCAGAAACTTCAGCACGTGTTGGTCTTGGATTTTCTTGCATACTAGCTAACATTTCAGTTGCTATTATACATATTTTTTCGTTTTCTTTTGCTTTCTTTGCAATCATTTTTTGAGTACTTGGTATCTTTTCTAAATCAATTTCTATTCCAAGATCACCTCTGGCTACCATTACTCCATCACTTACTTTTAGAATATTATCTATCTCATCAACTGCTGTTTTGTTTTCTATCTTTGATATTAATTGAATATGACCATCATCATGTTCTATAAGTAAATCACTAACATCTAAAACATCATTTTCATTTTTAACGTGTGAAAGTGCTAAATAATCAACTCCCATCATAATAGAAAATTTGATTGTTTCTCTGTCATAATCAGACAAAAACTTAATATCAAAATCAGCATCAGGTATATTTACACTACAATTATTTTTAATATATCCATCATTTTGAATTTCACATATCAAGGAATCAGAAGATTTATTCATAACAGTTAAAACAACACTTCCATCATTTAATAAGATTCTTTGATTGATTTTAATATAATCAATTACTACTGGTAATGTCAAACTAATTATCTGACTATCACCAATTATATTATTCTTAGTAATTCTAATAGTATTACCCTTTTCCAATTTCATTTTATTTTCAGTTAATTTATTTATTCTTATTTCAGGACCTCTAGTATCAATCATAATGCCCGTTACTAAAGATAATTCTCTATTTATCTCCCTTACTTTTAAGATTATATCTCGTGCATCTTCAAAAGTAGAATGTGACATATTTATTCTAATAACATCTACACCCGATTCAATCATTTTTTTCATTACTTCTTTTGATTTTGAAGATGGACCAATTGTTGCGATCATCTTTGTTTTGTTCATTACTATCACCTATTCTAATTATACTTATTTTTTCGTTTTATTCAACAACAAAAGACATTCACTTTACTATGAATGTCCATTAAAATTTTTTAATATTATTAATAATTAATTGATATTCATTAATTCTTCGTTCAACTTTAGCATATGCAAGTATTACATCTCCCTTTGATAAATTATAATATTTTTCATATACCTTTGGAAACATGACTAGTTCTACTTCGCCATATTCATCGCTACCACTTATGAATGCCATTTTTTCTTCATTTTTAGTTTTTATAACTCGAATATTATCTATTAGTAAATATATTTCTATATTCTTATTAAAATTATCTTTTATAGTAGTTGTATTAATATTATTATCTCTGTAATTTTGAACTGGATGGTAGCTTAAATAAAATCCAAACACATTATATTCTTGCTTTATTAAATCGGACTTACTATATTCATCAAATATTTTAATTTCTGGCACTGTTATCAAAGATTCATCCAAATCTTTTACAAGCTCTGCATAATTTATTGCGACATCTATATTATTAATTAGAGTTTTTCTATTATAATTAAATGAATCAAAAGCACCTGCATAAATTAGATATTCAATCGTTTTTTTTGTAATACTTTTTCCATAACATCTCTTTACGAAATCAAAAAAATCTTTAAATTGGCCATTTTTTCTTTGATTTATTATCTCATTTGAGCTGATAGTTCCTACATTATTGATTGCAGCTAGTGAAAAGATAATATTACTATTTTCTATTTTATATTCATAACAGCTCTTATTTATATCTGGGAGAATAATATTAATTTTCTGATTTTTTGCTTCACTAATATATTGTTTTGTTTTTATATTATTGCCAATTACCATAGTTAATAAATGAGATATAAAGATTTGTGGATAATGCGCTTTTAAATAAGCCATTTTAAATGCTACGGTTGCATACCCAACTGAATGTGATTTGTTAAATCCAAAATCAGCAAACTTATATATTAAATCAAAAACTTTTATACTAACATCTTCACTATACCCATTATTTATACTTCGTGATATGAATTTTTCCTTCTCATTTTGCATAATTTCATGACTTTTTTTACCCATTGCCCTTCTTAGTATATCCGCCTCAGAAAGTGTATATCCTGCCATCACACTAGCAATTTGCATTATTTGTTCTTGGTATATTATAATGCCATATGTACTTTTCAAAATAGGTTTTAAATCATCATGTAAATATTCTATTTTTTCTTTTCCTTCTTTTCGCTTAACATAAGTGTCTATATTATCCATAGGTCCAGGCCTAAATAATGCGATTATGGCAACTAAATCATCGAAAGATGAAACATTAAATTTTCTAAGCACATTTTTCATACCACTCGATTCAAATTGAAATATACCATCAGTATTAACTTTTTTAAAAAGATCTATTGTCATCTTGTCATCTAATTGTATTTTACTAAAATCAACTGTTTTTATTTCATCTAATAAATTACTTATTAGAGTTAAATTATCTATTGCCAAAAAGTCCATTTTCAAAAGGCCTAATTCTTCTAAATAATTCATTGTAAAACCGGTAATATATTCATCATCATTATTTTTTGTTATCGGAATATATCTATCTAAATTCTTATTTGAAATGATGACTCCTGCAGCATGAATAGAAGATTGTCTTTTCAAATTTTCAAGATGCATTGAAATATCATATACTTTAGAAAGTAAAACATCATTCGATAATTCGTTTGACACTAAATTATTTTTTTTATTTTCTAATAAAGATAAATTTGAATCTATTAATTTTATAAAATTATCTGTTTTTATTGATTCTATATCAAATATTCTTGCAACATCTCTAAGTACTGCTCTTGATTTAAGTGTTGAAAAAGTAATAATTTGAGCAACATTTTTGTTCCCATACTTTTCAGTAACATATTTAATTACTATATCTCTTTTAGATGAGTCAAAATCAACATCTATATCAGGCATAGTTACTCTTCCTGGATTTAAAAATCTTTCAAATAATAAATCATATTTTATAGGATCGATATCAGTTATTCCAAGACTATAACTCACAAGTGATCCAGCTGCAGAACCCCTACCGGGTCCAACTAATATATTATTTTGCTTTGAATATTTAATGAAATCCCATACAACTAAGAAATAATTACAAAATCCCATTTTATTTATTATATCAAGCTCATATATTAACCTATTAGCATATTTTATTGGAACTTTATTATTCATTCTTTTAAGTAAACCTTTCTTACACAAATTTGTAAGATACTTATATTCATCAAAGTCACTTGAATTATTATACTTTGGTAGTAAATTTTCTTTTGTTTTGATTTCAATATTACAAAGACTATCAATCAATTCATAATTTATTAAATCATCGGTGTTTACGTAATCATCTAAATTAGATTGTTCAATCAAATAATTATTTTGATCAAAATTATAATCATCTTTATCTGTTATCTTTTTACCGTCTTTTATCATATATAAATATTTTAAATATTCTCTATCACCTTTTGTCAAACATCTTATAGTATTTAAAAATATACATTTCTTATCCTTAACGTGATTTCTTTTATCGATACTATTATATCCTACAAATATATCTTTATAGTATTTATGTAACTCATCATATAAATCAATAGATTCGTATGGTAAAATGCATATTAAATCGTCACAATTTTCTTTAATTAAATTAATACTTTTATCATTACTTGATATATAGCATAAATTCTGATATCCATTATAGTTTTTTGCATACAATAATATACTATAACTATCAATTTTAATTTCTAATCCTATAATAGGATTTATATTATTACTTTTACATTCTTTATAAAATTCCATTACTCCATACATATTGTCATCACAAATACCTATAGATGTAATTCCTATTTTTTTACATTCTTTTATTAATTCATCAATTTTTATTAAACTAGTAAGTAAGGAATAATTTGTCTTAACTCTTAATGGTATATAATTCATAATTCATTCCTCCTTATATAAATATTTTACACAAAATATAAAATTATTACAATATAATTGACTTAAATCAAATAATATGTTAAGCTTATTAAGCGAGGAAAAAATTTTAAGGAGGTATAATATGTCAAAGAAAGTAACTAGTAAAAGACCTAATTCAGCTAAAAATGTATCTCATGCTCATAATAAAACAAATAAAAAACAAAATTTAAATTTTCAATATGTAACTATTAATGGAATTAAATTTAAAACAACAGCAAGAGAAGCTAGAACATTAAGAAAAATAACTAACAAATAAAAAAAGTAACAAAATGTTACTTTTTTTATTTATGATTTTTTATTTCATTAGTTATTAAAGTTATGAAATCTTCTTTAGAAACTGTAATTGTTTCATCCTTACCATATCTTCTATACGAAATATTACCATTTTCTTTTTCTTTATCACCAAGAATAATTGTAATAGGTATTTTTCTTGTTACTGATTCTCTTATCTTATAATTCATTTTTTCATCCCTATCATCATACTCTGCTCTTATATTATTATCGATTAAATAATCATATATTTCTTTAGCATAATGACCTTGATATTCCATATTAACAGGAATTATATTTACTTGAACTGGTGATAAGAATATTGGAAGTACACCTTTAGTTTCTTCTAAATAATATGCAATTGTTCTATCTAATGAACCAAATACCGCTCTATGAAGAACTACCGGTGTTTTTTTAGAACCATCTTTATCTACATAAGATAAACCAAATTTTGCTGGTAAACAGAAATCTATTTGACATGTAGATAAAGTAAATTCATTACCAACAGCTGGTCTTACTTGAACATCTAATTTTGGACCATAAAATGCAGCATCACCTATTTTTTCTTCAAATGGTATACCAATATCTTTTAATATTTTTCTAAGTGCAGTTTCTGCTGTATTCCACATTTCATCATCTTGATGATATTTAACTTTGTCTTCAGGATCTCTTAGTGCAAGTTCAAATTTATAATTAGTTATATTAAGTTCTTTGTAGCATTCCAATATCAAATCTACTACATTTTTAAATTCACTTTCTATTTGCTCTGGAGTACAAAATATATGTGAATCATTTTGACAAAATGTTCTAACTCTTTCAATTCCCTTTAGTGAACCACTTGTTTCATATCTACAATCTCTTGCAATTTCTGCTATTCTAAGAGGTAAATCTTTATAAGAATGAAGTTCATGACCATATATCATCATATGATGAGGACAATTCATTGGTCTTAACACATATTCTTCATCCTCTACTTGCATAATAGGAAACATTGCATCTTTATAATGTTCTAAATGTCCGCTAGTTTTATAAAGTTCAACATTCCCAAGTGGTGGAGTTAAGACATGTTTATACCCTCTTTTTAATTCTTTATTTCGTATATAATTTTCAAGTTCATTCCATAAAATAAATCCATTAGGCAAATACATTGGAAGTCCTCTACCAACTAGATCACTCATCATATAAATACCAAGATCTTTTCCTAATTTTCTGTGATCTCTAAGTTTTGCTTCTTCAAGTTCATTTATATATTCGTTTAATTCTTCTTCTGTTTCGAAGCAAATACCATATACTCTTTGAAGCATTTTATTATTAGAATCACCTTTCCAATATGCACCTGAAACCTTTGTTAATTTGAAATATTTAATTTCCTTAGTATTATTTACGTGACCACCTCTACATAAATCAGTAAAATCACCTTGAGTATAAACACTAATAACTTCTTCTTTCTCATCCATTCTAGATAATAAATCTAATTTATAAGGATCATCTTTAAACATTTCTAGTGCTTCTTCTTTACTTAATTCTCTTCTTATTATATTTTTAGCAGATTTACTACATTTTTTCATTTCTCGTTCAATTTTCGGTAAATCTTCTTCTGTTATTACGTTTTCACCTAAATCAATATCATAATAAAACCCTTCTTTAATTGCAGGTCCAACCCAAAATTTTGCATTTGGATATAAATGTGTAATAGCTTGTGCAAGTAAATGAGCACAGCTATGATTTAAATGACTTAATCTTTCATTTTCTAATATATTAATCATAATATCCTTCCTTTCAAAATAAAAAAAGATGGTATCTTAAGGAGCCATATTAGGCGGTACCATCCTTTATTTAACTTAATTTGATAACGGTGTCACCCGTGAGCTATTAACTCCTCTTAAAAGTAGTAATTACTTAATATATTTACTAGTATTCCACCATCACTAGTTCTCTTTGAAATATTAATTAAATAATCATGTCTTTTATTCGATTTACAAATAAATATTAACACAAATATTATTATATGTAAATATTTATCTAGTTTTTTTATTTAATTTTTCAGCTACCTTTTGCATATTTCTGGTTAATATTAATTTATCCTCATCTGAAATTCTACTAAACATACATTGATGCATAATATACTGACATAAAATAGATGATTGATCATATAAAGGTTTTGTAGACTTGGAATATGTATTATATTGATTAAAGCCAGTATCGTAATTACCATGATTTATCGTATAAAAATTATAACTATCACTACCAGTCAAATGTAAACCAGGTATATCTCTTCTATAAAATTCATCACTAATTATACACCCATAAAGCATCATAAGTTTTTGTACAATTAAATGTGGTAAATTTTCTTTAGAAGGAAATAATGGAAACTTTTTATTTTCAATTATATTATATAAATTAGTTAAATTTAATATAGTCTTTGTATACTCACTGTCTGGGGCTTGTTCAAGTATTCTAGAAACTTCATCATATAATAAATTTCTATCTACCTCGATTCTAGTAAGTAACACTTTATGATTTAAAACAAATCCTTTATTGTTCATTTCTAAAAATAGTGATATACAATTTTTCTTTTGAAATTCTTTTAATGAAGCTTTAATTTTGCATACATGTTCACTAGTTCTCTTACAATTTAACAATTCATTTGCATATATTCCAAGAGAATAAACATCCGTTATATGTATCCCAACTAAATATGTATTATTTGGTGTTACTTCTATAGACAAAGCATCATCTATTTTTACAGTATCATCATTATCAATAGATACAATAAAATCTTTTATAATATATCTGCCTGTTCTTGGATCTACATCCAAACTAATTATTTTCTCATCAAGTGCAGATATCTTATTATCAGATACATCAAAACTTATATCCAATAATTCATACACATCATTACTTATATTAAGTGTCTTTATATTAGAAGCATATGTTATTAATTTTCGATAGTATTCTATTTTTTCAACATTTCCAGTCATTTTTGCATGCAACACATTACTATAAAGTAGCATACCAAAATTTCTTTGTTTTATATCATGAAAACTAAGTATTTCTAAATTGTCTAATATATTTCCTATAACATTATATTCATTATAATTTTCTGGATTTAAAATTTCCTTTGATACCTTTTCAAATTTTATAACATTTTCAAGCTCAATCATATTGTAATTAAATTTTTTTGATATTTCTTTTTTTAATGTGCATATATGCGACACAATATTATCTAGAACTAAGCTAAGGTCACTATGTGATATATCAGTTGTTTTATTTCTTTTCTCTACAAGTGCATTATTAAGTTCATTTAAAGTATTAATTACTTTTTTCAAACTAGAATATTTTTCATATTTCATATTTGATAACAAATACTTAAAAATATTTTCTATTTCAGCATTTGTTGGTTTATTATAAATATCAATTCCCTTTAAATAATTTGATACTTCCATCAATTCATAATTTTGTCTTTTTAGCTGTTTATATGTAAATTCTTGTAGATCCGGTCTATTTTCAGTTATCCTAGAATAAAATTTTCTTTGCGATGGAACTCCATTTTTAAATAATTTAATTACATTAGACATATAAAACTCCTTATATTTCTATCTTCTTTGGTTTTTGCTTATTAATTTAATTTCATCACACGTATATTTGATACGCTCTATTATACGCTTTGATTTCAATTTGTCAACATTTGACCCTTGAATACTTAGATGTAATTCAAGTTCATTTAAAGTCAAGTTAGATGTGAAAAATGTTGGTAATTTTTCATCCATTCTATATTGTAAAATTGGTCCTAAAATTTCATCTCTAGACCAAGGTGTAACATTTTCAGCACCTATGTCATCAAGTAATAATAAATCTGCCTTTTTTGCATATTCAAATTGTTCATCAAAATCTTTACCAAATGAAGCTTTTAAACTTCGTAAAAATTCAGGATAATATACGAGTGCACCCTTTTTACCATCTTTTACTAATTCATTAATCATTGCCGAAATCAAATAAGATTTACCAGATCCAAAATTGCCATTAAAGTATAAACCTTTAACTTCTTTATTTGACCTATAGCATTTAATAAAATTAGTCATCCATTTTATTACTTCTACTCTATTCTTATCATCAGTATAGATATCTTTCATTTTAGCATTTCGTATCTCTCTTGCTACTGAGAATAAATAGTTATCTTTCATATAATTTATATCTTTTAATAATTTGTTTTTATACTTACATGTCTTATATTCAAAATTTATCTCATTGTCTACAATAATATTAGTTAATTGACATCCTTGAACTTCATTTTTACATAAACTTAGTCCTTTACAATTATTACAATTTTCTTTTTCTAAATAACATTGCTTTAAAAGTGAGGTATATTTCATTAGGTAATCATCTTTTAAACCTATTTCTTCAACAAACAGTTTAAAGTCATCATCTTTTTTTTCTTTAAATAATTCTACTCTTAAATCATTTAATTTATTTTTTTTTACATTTTCATATATCTTATCTTTTGCATTAATCATATACTACCTCGTTCAATAAATCTTTTACCTCATCCTCTTCTTCTTTGGATATTTCTTCTTTTTGTATATCCTTGTCAAACCAATTAGGTAAAATTATCTCTTCTTTTTTAGTTTTAGTTTTATTAACATTTTTTTCTTTACCCTTTTTAGATTCTTTATAGGCTTGACTCATTGCATCGCTTGCCGTTTGTATTCCAAGTCTCTTCCATTGCCCCGCAATAGTCTCAACAAAATTTTTTGATAATTTTTTGTCATTAACTCTAAGAACATAATCTATTAAAACATTTACAACTGCTGGTTCTAATTTTAAATCATTCATTAAACTCTCGATTAAATTTAGATCTCTAGAAGTTGGATTTGCTCCATTATATTTGCTTTTTAAAAAATGATATGGATCAACACTTTCAAATATATAAATCATTTTTGCTTTTTTTGAATCATTAATATCCATACTCTTCAAATATTCAGGTTGTTTTTTATAAATTAACGATGGAAGTTTGCCACCATTTTCAAATTGATAATATTTTCTTGCATTTTTTCTTAATAATTCCTTATTAATATTATGCTTTTCATCTATAGAATTAATTATTAAATTTTTCATTTCATCTACTTGTAAATTATATATGAACGATAAGTTTTGAATTAATTTTTTTATTTCTTTATTTAGAGATTTAGTGTTTAATAAACCTCTTGGTAATACAGATTCAAGAAGTTCAAAATCAAATGTTTTATCAATATTTATATCCAATCTATGAGTTGATTTAATGTCTTTAAGTGCATTTTCAAACATAGTACCAGAAACACTATCAAATACATCATCAAAATTTTTCGTAACATCCAAATAATTAGAATAACTAATATTAGGAACTTTAAATTTATTAATTAATTTTTCATATTCCTTTTTCCCTACATTATTATATAGCACTATATTAAGTATAGGATGAGAAAATATTTCACTAACTGAAAGAGGTGAAAATATTTCATATATATAATTATTAACTCCATCGCCTTTTTTATAATATGTTTTTAAAAGACCTACCGCTTCTAATTTTTCCCTGGCAACAATGATATCATCTAATTTAATTCTTAAATTAGTCATTAAATGATGATGGGAACACTCATCACTCATAAATTCATTTTTATCCAAATCATTACACAAAGTAAGATATAAGTTTACAGGAATAGTACCTATAATTGGCTGATAAAGCATAGAAAGAATTCTACTATCATTTTCTTGAAGAATAGTTTTATTAACAACTATATAAGTATCTGCCGGTAAAACACTAACTACGCTCATACATATTCCTCCTATAACTACTTTTATTATAAAATAAATATATTAAAAAAGCAATGAATTATTTTGCATTATTCATTGCTTTCATCATTTGATTAATTTGTTTTTGAGTTGGTGTCCTACCCATTTGACTCATCATTATTTTTATCATTTGCTCATTAATAGGTGGGTTTTTCTTTAAGTATTTTTCCATAACTTTTTTAGCTACTAAAAATCCTATTACTGCACCTATTATAAGTCCAATTACTACTAATATTATATCTTGTAACATAATTTATTCCTCCTAAATAATATTATAATAAATTTATTAATATCATGCAAGAGTTAATGAGTTTATTTCATCAATCCAAAAATAATCTTTATTATCAAAATCAACTACAAAAACACTTTCTTTAGTATCAATTATATCTCTAATAAAAGAATTAATGTTTGTATTAGTCTTAATTTTTAAATGAGTAGTATTGACAGTCAACCTAGACACCTCATAAGCACTATCAATTATATGAATATTATCTTTTCTACTATAATAAAAATCACTGCCATGTTTTAGCAATATATAATTATTAAATATTTTTTTATTGAATGGCAATGTTATTTGTTCAAATAATCTAAAATTATTTATAAAATCATCGCTATCAGAATTGTATATTTCGCAAAGCATCTTAAATAATATATTTGATTTATCATTATAAAAAGTTTGAAACATATTATTTATTTTAAAAATATAAAATGTTCGCATATCATCACCATTAATAATATAAATTATATTGTTTAAAAAAATTGTCAAAAAAAATAGTATTTCTACTATTTATTTTCATTTATAAAATTAATTAAACCCTCTTTATTTATAAAACCTACTGTTTTTGATTTTATTTGTCCATCTTTAAATATCATAAGTGTTGGGATACTCATAATAGAATATGTTGATGCTACTTCACTAGAAGAATCAACATCTACTTTTAAAAATTTTACATCACTTATTTCATTTGAGATTTCCTCTACTATTGGTGAAATCATTTTACATGGTCCACACCAATTAGCAAAAAAATCTACAAAAACTATTCCATCTTTTATTTCTTCTTTAAATTCATCTGAATTAACCATTTTAACCATAATTATCCTCCTAATTACATTTATATTTTATTTTACCACTTGAATATAAATAATCAAGTGAGTCTTTTTTAATTATCTTGTTTTTTAACATCATTTTTGTTATTTCACAATTCATTTTTTTATCTGAATAATTCTTTTTATTTTTCATTAACGCTGATACTTCATAGAAACTATCTGTTGTCTTTGAAACATATTTAGATATTATAGGGGTCTTTTCAAACATAATATCTTTCATTTGGGATTCCTTAAACCAATTTCTATTATTTAAATTAAAAATTGGTTGTGCAAGTGCAAATAATACTACAAACGCTACTATATAATATTCTACAAATCCTAAAATCAATCCCAATATTTTAGATGGAATTGCAAGAATAATGGTTACTCTAAGCAATTTTTCCATAACTGAACTAATCTTAGTAAGTATTATTAATATAATGCTTAAAAGCGAAAATACAACAAAAAATGCAATCAATTCATACACTAGTATATTTATGACACTAATGTTTTTATATAACCCATTAAATGAAAAAAACGGAAAATTTTTATACATGAATGCTGATACTGGATTTTTAAGTATAAATGATAAAACTAAGACTAAAACCATTCCTATAGTCACAACACTTTGTTTTATTATTCCTCTTTTAAATCCAATTAGTCCACCAAACAATATAAATATAATTATAATTAAATCTAACATACTTCACCTACTTTACAAATTAATTATATTATATTTTACCAAAAAAATAAAGAAATATGATAAAATAATATACAAGAGGTGAAAACTTATGACAATATCATTTAAAGTATCTGACAACACTAAAGAAAAAATGATTGAACATTATAAATATATGAAACGAGATAAAACTCCTGCATATGCTATATTTCAAGCAGACGATGCGGATACTGTTATTACATTATATGAATCTGGAAAAGTAGTATTTCAAGGTATAAGTGCAGATATAGATGCAAATATATGGAAAGAAACAGAAATAATGCTTAACGGAAAAGCTCCAGAAGAAAAAGAAAAAAAAGAGAAAAAAGATGATAATGATAAAAATGATTATTATTTTGTAAATTCAATTGGATCTGATGAAGTTGGTACAGGAGATTATTTTGGACCAGTTATTGTATGTGCATCATATGTAAACAAAAAGGATATAACATTTCTAGAAGAATTAGGTGTCAGAGATTCAAAAAAATTAACTGATGAAAAAATTTTAAAAATAGCACCATCTATCATGAATAAAATACCATATAGTGCTTATATATTAAAAAACAAAGAATACAACATGATGCAAAATAAGGGATATAATATGAATAAAATAAAAGCTATCCTACACAATAAAGTATTATTATCGCTTATGAAAAAAGATAATTATATAATTGATATGGTTGTAATCGATCAATTTACTTCACCAAGAAGTTATTTTGGATTTTTAAAGAATGAAGATAATGTATATAGAAAAATTACATTTACAACTAAAGCTGAAGATAAATGTCTATCAGTAGCATGTTCATCAATAATAAGCAGATATATATTTTTAAAAGAAACTGAAGAAATGGGAAACAAACTTGGTTCTCTAATACCAAAAGGTGCTGGTGTTATGGTCGATGAATATGGCAAAAAAATAGTTAATAAATATGGAAAAGATATTTTAAATGATATTGCCAAATTAAACTTTAAAAATACAGAAAAAATCCTAGGAAACTAGGATTTTATTTTATCTAAAAAATGAGAAATATACCATAAAGCCAAGTAATAAAATTGATATTATTATTCCATTTATTCTACTAATCTTATTTTCTTTATCAAAACCTAAGCCCATTGATATTATATAGCCGCCTATAAGTCCACCAATATGTGCAGCATTGCCTATACCTGGAGTCGTAAATCCAACAAATAAATTAAGCAAGATCACAGGTATAATCTGTCCCACAATGGCATTACCAATATACCCTCTATAATTATATCCAAAATATAAAAGAGAACCAAGTAATCCAAATATTGCACCACTTGCACCAGCAGCTACTGTATTAGATCCTGATAAAACAATCGTAAATAAAGAACCCATTATAGCACTAAATATATATATTATTAAATATTTAATCTTACCATAGAAATACTCAATCTGAGTACCTACTATATAAAGAGAATACATGTTAAGAAGTAAATGAATTACACCTATATGTAAAAATGCACTAGTTATTAATCTATAATATTCCCCTGCTTTAGTTAGCTTGACATAATTTGCACCAAAATCTATTAATGTTTTAGTATTTTGTGATCCGTCACCTAATGAATACATGAGCATAAATATAACAACATTAACAGATATTAAAATTGAAGTTATAATTGGTTTTTTATTTTTCATTATATTTTCCCTCTTCTCATTTTCTTTTATATTTTTATTTCCAATATCGTATGTTAATTGTGTTATTAAATCAAAACCACTTTTCTCATACTTATATTTTTCATCTATATCTTTAAAATATTTATTTATGTATTCCTCATCCTTAAAATCATCATCATTATTTATAAGTACACTTATATATTTTTTGTCATCATTATTAACATTTACATATTCTGTTGTATTCACATATATAGATAATACATTCATAGATAAATCAAAAGTCTTCCTTTTAATTTGTCTAGCTATATGTTTTGTTTTTAGAATATCATATTCATATTGTTCATTATTTCTAATATTCTTAGTAACAATTCTTATTATACTGTATTCTTTATTCTTATTTTCTAGCCAGACCTCACCATCAATACCTTTTATAACTATGGGATTGTAATTGTGATTCATAATAAAATAATGTATTATTTTCATAGATAGTAATTCTTTTTCATCTATCATAAAATCACCTACTCACTTTTATATTGTTCTAATATTTGCTTAAATTCTTCTGGAACATCACATTCAAAATGCATTAATTCTTTTGTAGTTGGATGAATGAATTCAATCTCCTTAGCATGTAACATTTGTCCAAAATTACCATGTGTATTTTTTCCATAAACTGGATCATTAACTACAGGATGATTTATATACTTCATATGAACTCTTATTTGATGAGTTCTACCAGTATCAAGACTACATTCAATCAATGTAGTGTTTTTATATCTATCTAATACTCTAAAATGAGTTACTGCATTTTTAGAATTTATGCTTGTAACACACATTTTCTTTCTATCATTTGCATCTCTACCAATAGGTGCATCTATACTACCTGTATCATGATTTATTATACCATCAACAAGAGCAATGTATTTTCTTTTAACATTTTTATTTTTTAATTCTTCAGATAAAATTGCATGTGCCCTATCATTTTTTGCAACAATTAAAAGACCGGATGTATCCTTATCAATACGATGAACTATTCCAGGTCTAAATTTACCATTTACTTTGCTTAAACTACTACTTTTATGCATAAGTGCATTTACCAAAGTTCCACTATAATTTCCTGGTGCTGGATGCACAACCATACCACTTTTCTTATTTACTACAATTACGTCATCGTCTTCGTATATTATATCAATAGGTATATCTTCTGCTTTTATTTCTAAAGCTTGTTCTTTATCATCAATTGTAATTTCATCATTGCTTTGTAGTTTATAACTGTTTTTTACTATTTTATTATTTACTAGAATATTTCCTTCATCTATTAATTTTTGTATTTTACTTCTAGTAAAATCAAGTTCTTCATTTTCAGATAGATACTTATCTATTCTTATTTCTTCTTCTAAATTATCTACTACTAATTTTATTTTGTTCACTTCGATCACTTCCCTCAAACAAAAGCATAATTGCTCCTATACATATACATATATCTGCAAAATTAAATATTGCAAAATCATATTTAAATATTAATAAATCAATAAAATCAATGACATAACCATAAAAGACTCTATCAAATAAATTTCCAAGTATTCCACCTAATAGAAGTCCATATGCCATGATAGTAATCTTCTTTATACGGTTACTATTTTTTATATTCTTATATAGTAAAAATAAAACTATGAAAGTTATTAAAATTAAAAATAATATATTACCTGAAAATAAGGAAAAAGCAGCTCCATCATTATGACAATTTGTTATATATAAAAATTTGTTTATTATTACATTTCGGACATTAACCTTAAAAATATTAGTTACAATTATTTTTGTTATTCTGTCAATTAAAAAAACTACTATACTTACAAGTGATATTTTTTTCATTTTAATCCTCTCCATCAATAATAATTATATCATGAGTTTAGATATTTTCATATATTAATATCACATATTTAGTAGCTTTTAAATATTCTTTTTTTATATTCAATAGGAACATATTTTAGACTCCTAACACCTTTTTCATCACAAAATAATTTTTCATGTTTAATAAATAAGTTAATTAGCCTATCCTGTAATATTTTTTCTTCAGGTGTAATTTCAATTTTGAATTTTTCTATCGCATCATCATAATTTTCAATATAAAAATTATTTACTCTAAAATTATTTAGATAATATAAATATTTTTTAAATAATTTTAAATCGTCAACTTTAAGTAATTTTTGTATATCATCTAACTTAAAATTGAATTGTACTCCATCAATTATATCAATTTCAAAAGATATATCATTTTTAAAACTTTCGTACATTTCATCTATATTCATATAATCACCTAGTATATATTAATACAAATAGAAGTAAAAAAATGTCGAAAAATGTACAAAAAAAAGAGCAATTTGCTCTAATTTTCTAAATGGCGGAGACAGAGGGATTTGAACCCTCGCGGCAGTTACCCACCCTACACCCTTAGCAGGGGCGCCTCTTCAGCCTCTTGAGTAT